>CAZWLZ010000011.1:0-22895 GCA_964634505.1 uncultured bacterium
TTCCCCATTTCCCTCTCTCCCCATTTGTCTTACTTGAGAATGAAACAGCCCTACCTTATTAAGGGGATTAGGGGGATCAATCTTATTCTTGACTATGAATTAGGTTGAACCAAATTATCTAAACCCTTAACAACCTTAGCCGAAATAATTTTATCCTCAGCTGTTAAAGCATCTAAAACATCCGCACCCTCAGTAAGATAACCAAAGACAGCATAACGCCCATCCATTAAGTTATAACCCGGAGGAGTAACTTCCGTATCAAACTTAAAAAAGAAAAACTGAGACGAGCCACCATTAGGATTAGTACTAGGACGAGCCAAAGCTAAAGCACCATAAGCATTAAAAGGCAATACAGGCTGAGCTAAATACATTCCTACATCCTCCGTTGTTAACTCATAAAGAGGCTCAGACTCACCCTTTAACAAGATTTCAAAAGGAATAGAGCGATATTCCTTCGTTTTTGGATCAATAAATCCTTCTTCCTCACCAGCAGGATCACCTGTTTGTAACACAAAGTAATCTTCAGCACGAATAAAAGGTAAATTATCATAAAAACCTCGTTGCACCAAATCAATAAAATTACCCCCCGTAACAGGCGCACTATAACCATCGATAACCATAGTTAAACTACCTTTAGTAGTCTCCATTTCAACAGTTGCCCTACCCAAAAGTTTAGGTAAATTAGCATAATCATCAGGCACTTTAAAAGGAAAGCCACTAACCATTAACTCTTCAATAGCAGTAATTTCATTTAAAATTTTATCTCTAACCGTTCTAATTTGTTCTTTATTTTCTTCTTCAACAGCAACACTTAAAACTTCTATATCCTTAGTTAATTGGGCTACTAAATCTTGACTAACAGATTGATTATCAATGCCCATATTAGCAATAATATCAGCACTATTAAGACTAAGTACAAAAGCCGCATTTTTAACATCCTTACGAATTGCAGCCCAACGTTGTCTTCTTATGTTACGATCAATTGCTTCAATATCTTTTTGAATTTGTCTAATATTTTCATCTTTGATCGGTAAAGCATACCTTAAAATTGACTCTGGATCAGTAATATAATCTCCTTGGGCTAAAACGCTTTTTTTCGCAGACATTTTACTGGTATCGGAAAAAGCTCCACTTAATCCTATCGAAAATGTAATTAATAAAACACCTAAAATAGTAGTTTTAACTAATTTTTGCCACCAATTTAATTTCATCATAATCTTAAAAATTTAATTATTCTCAAAGCTATATTATTTCATAATTGTCACCTTAATTTAAAAGTAGAGTGAGCATGGCTGATAAATTAAGTAACGTTACAACACCTCTATCTCACGTTTTAACTCGTTTAAACAGGTTTTTAGTTTTAGCTTGAAATTTATTTCCAAGGGATATTTTTCCCACTTTTGAAGTTGCTTAAGTTAAGTCTGTAGTGGAAGCTTTAGCCCCTCTTGTTAATAACTTCTAAAGGAGTTACTATGAACTTTTATGATGAAGATTTGGCGATCGCCATAATTATAAATTTAACGATAGTAATTAAAAGGATGGGTAAATTTCACAATCATCAAAAATTAAATATTCCAACTCACCACAAAAACAAGATATTTTCGTACAAATAGCTGCCGTTAGATATTGAAGTCTTACCTCTCTACATTTTCAACACTAACCTATATCTAGGCTGACCATTTTCTAACTTGGCGATCGCCTCATTTACCTTGTCTAAAGGAAAGATTTCGACCAAAGGTTGAATTTTATGACGGGTGGCAAAATCTAACATTTGGGCAATGGTAGTAGGACTGCCCAAAGGACTAGCGGAAACAGTTTTTTGTCCTAAAATTAAAGGAAAAATTTGTACAGATAAGGGGTTAGGAGTAACTCCCACAAAATGCAGTCTTCCTTTAGGTCGTAGGGCGTTAATATAGCCATTCCAGTCTAAATCAGCATTTACCGTTGAAAGAATGAAATCAAAAGAATTTTCTACCTCTTTTAAGGCGTTCTCATTACGAGAATTGACAAAATGATTCGCCCCTAATTGTTTGGCTTCTGCTTCCTTGTCTGAACTACTGGAAAAAGCAGTTACATCACAACCCCAAGCGTGGAGAAATTGAATGGCAATATGACCTAACCCCCCAATACCAATCACTCCTACTCGATCAGTGGATTTAATACCACATTCTATAATGGGATTAAAAACCGTAATTCCGCCGCAAAATAAAGGGCCTGCGGTTTCTAAATTAATTTCTGGTGGTAGAGGAAACACCCAACTATAATGAGCGCGAACTTTATCGGCAAATCCGCCATGACGACCAACAATTGTACTTTCAGAGGTTTGGCAAAGGTTTTGATCTCCACCAATACACCATTCACAAGTCAGACAGGAACGGGAAAACCAACCTAAACCTACTTTTTGACCTACTGCAAGATTTTTAACTCTATTCCCAACCGCAGCGATAGTTCCGACAACTTCATGACCGGGTACTAGGGGATATTGAGTCATTGCCCATTCATTATTGAGCATACTCAGATCACTATGACAAATTCCACAGTATTCGACCTTAATTTCTATTTCTTCTTCTAGTAAGACACCAGGATCATACTCAAATGATTTTAATTCCCCCTTAGATTCATAAGCAGCGTATGCTTTAATCATATTTGTTTCCTATCGTTTAGTTTTAAATTTTATTTGTTATGCCATACTATCGCATCAGCCAATTTACTTTTTGAATAAGTAATAATACTTTAGTCTATTTAATTGACGAGCTATTTTTTAATATCGTAAAAAAAAGTTACTGAAATCAATTTGAGCGGATTCAAATTGATTATATTCTAAGGAATATTAAAGGTAATATTGCTGGATAAAGTTACCCTTTTACTTTTTTACTTTGATCATAACTTACATATTGATCACGTCAACAATTAAGCCACCAGCTACAAAAAATAGTAGTATAACTAAAGAAAAATCAAGAATTTTGGGGGTTACATTTTTGGCTAGTAAATAGCCAATTAAAACCCCGACTAAACTGGTGCTAATTAATGCTAATGTAGCCCCTAAAAATACTAACCAAGGATAGCCCGATTCGGCTGCTAATAAGAGGGTTGCCAGTTGAGTTTTATCACCCATTTCTGCTAATAAAATGGTCAAAAAAGTTGAACTAAAGACTGTCCAAAAACTCCATTTGAAATCAGAATTATTATTTTCAATCATTATTTTTTGACAGATAAAATGCCCGTATTACTGATTTTTTTACTCGCCCAACTTAAAAATGCCCCTGCAATCATAATGGAGATCGCTGGATTAAATAAAGGTTGCCATAATTTATACCAAATATCCCAAATAAAAGTTATTTCTAAAGATTTACCAATAAGGGCAACAAGAAACCAAACAAAGCCAAACATAACCAAAAAAACATCAAAGATGAGTACTTTATCAATTAAATCAAAGATTTTTTTCATTATTTGTCAATATTATCTAAAACTTGAATACAAAAAATCTCCCTAATACCCCAACACCCTAATACCCCAACACTCTAACCTTTAACCGTTAATTCATGTTCTTGTAAATGAGCTTTAAATTTTTTGTCAAACTCAACTAAATAGGGAAAATTAGCACTTACAGGTCTTCCCTGCCATTGGGTAACAATATCAATTAACGTGCCTTCCATATTTTTAAGATCAAAAGATTCTTTTTTATGCTCAGGGTGATGATAAACCACTACAGATTCAGTTACTTGAACACGATCGCCTATTTTCATATTAATTTTACACTGTCAAATCAAAAATTTTCACTTACTCAAAAAAAAGTAATTCTAATATTGTTACATATAGAGTAATTTGTTGATACTCAAAGTAATAAGACTTTAACTAATTATGAAAATTACATCATTGACATTGTTCACAAATACCAAAAAACTCCAAAGTATGATAGTATATTTTGAAATTATGATTACTCTCTAAACGATGTTCTAAATCGTGGACTGGACACTCACTAAAAGTAATTGATTCTCTACAATTGACGCAAGTTAAATGATGATTGTCTTTAGTGACATAACTATATAAGGATTCGCCACTAGCTAAAGTTCGCACATTCACAACTCCTTCTAATTTTAAAGCATCTAACGAACGATATACTGTAGCTAAACCCATGCCTTGTTTATTTTTACGCAATTGGGAATACAAATCTTGAGCAGATATTGCTGTATTAAGATTTGTTAATAATTGTAATATTTTTTGCTGCGATCGTGTTCTTTCATTTTTCATAATTCCGCTAAGAATAATTAACCTATTCTCTATTCTCTATTTCCTATTACCTATTTCCCATTACCTATTCCCTATTCCTTTTTATTAATTTTGTGTAACATCAGCAAATAAGAGTAAAAGGTTTTTCATGCCAATCCACTATCCAATTTTCATTACTATTAAGATATTTTAATAAATCTAAAGAATACTGTAATGATCGACAAAACCAATAATCGGTTTGTTGATTATCGTTACTTATCACAATAATTTGATATTCGTAGGCGTGACTTAAGGTTTTTAGAAGTCCTGGATATTTTACTAATTCTAACTCTATTTCTTTTTTAGAATAAGTCACAATAGCATTATTTTGAAAATGAATAGGAATTCTTGGTTGATGAATAATTTTCTTTTCATCAATAGGAAAATTTTTTGTTGTTACTGGCTTTCTTGGTTTGCCTAGCAATCTGCCTAGTAAATTAAATTTTTTATTCTCCATGATTTTTTATTTAAAATTTATCTTGAAATTCTTGCAGAATTTTTAATAAATCTTGTTGACATTTTTGAGGTAATAATTGAGTCAAAGATATTTCACTATTTCCTTCTCCAATCCCAACTAAAATATTATTAAGCATCTCCGTCACTTTCTGCTTATTAATGGATTGATCAATTATTAAAGGATAACTTTTTTCGGCAACTATGTTACTTAATTTTGCGTCTCCTAAGTAAAGATGCCATTTTGCTACTTGAATATAAATATTTTCAGCTATTTCATCGCTTAAGGATTCTATTATTTCGGTATTATTCGATATGGTCATATTTTGTTTATTTTATTTTATTTTTTTATACTTTATAATATGATAACTATCTTTTTTAGAAGTTGTTTTCTATTTTATTTTTTGGCAAAATGGCCATTTTCCTAAATACCCCAACACCCTAACACCCTAACTATTCTTAACTGATAAGATAGATTTTTGGGAAGCAATCAAACCGATAATTATCCACCAAAGAGTATTAATTTCTGGGCGATACCAAACTGTATCAACAAGGCCATGAGTTAACATTCCAGCCAAAGAGGCGATCGCCGCTATAGTCCATAAAATTTTTATTTTACTCTTTTTTTGATCTTTTTCTTCTTGAAATGAGGAATTAATTATGTTATTTATGGCTGTTTTCAAAGTAATAAAAATTAATCCTAAAAAGGAAATTAAACCAATTATCCCCAATTCAACTGCTGTCTCTAAATAGATAGAGTAAGCACTTAAGGCGGTAAAATTAATTTTCATGTAGTTAGGATAAATTTTGTTAAAAACTTCATGTCCTGGCCCTATGCCAATGAGAGGATGATCTTTGATCATGTTTAATACGGCAATCCATACATTAATACGAAAATTGTTACTACTATCTCCTCTACCTGAAAAAATACTTAATACTCTCATTCTTAAAGGTTCGATCGCCACTACGGCCATGGCCAAAAAAACTAGGGCAGAAATAAAAACAATGGGTAATAACCATTTACGCCAAAAAGGAGAGAGATAATTTCGCCACTGAAAATTTAAGGCTACAACCCACACCGCAAAAACCATAATTAATCCTAGCCAACCACCTCTACTATCGGTGAAATAGAGACAAGAGACATTGATTCCAATTAAAAATAAAGATAATGCTTTTTGAGATAATGTTTGCCAAATAAAAAAAGTAGGGATACTAAAGGCAACGGCGGGAATTAAATATCCAGCTAATAAATTAGGATTACCTAGATAACTATAGGCTCGAGTTGCGTTGGCTAAAGTGGAAGTTGGATCGTTCCAAGTCGCTAAGGGAGGCACTTGTAGAAATTCTTGTCTGATGCCATAAGCACTTACTATTAAGGATATTAACAAATAAATAAGTAAAAAATTATTACTGAATTTAAAATTACGAAAAACTCTAGCAGAAAGGGCAAATAAGATTAAATAGAGGGTTACTGTTAACCAACCTTTAAATGCTTCTACTTTTAAAGGAGAAAATACCATAGCTATAGTGGAGATCGCCCAATATAATAAAACACCAAAATGAATGGTAGTAAAACCTTGATCTTCAGGATCGCAAATCGTTACCAGTAGCCAAAAACCAGCACTAATAACCAAAATAAGAGCGATTAAAATATTGGGAATAAAAGGGGCTAAAATGACGATTAAAGAAATTAAAATGAAGGATATTGGTTGTTCATATTTCAGTAATCGACTACTTTGATGCCAAGTTTTACAAACATCGAGAAAATTACCGATCAAGTTACCGATAAAACTAGCACCAAGCCAATTTGATACAGGTATTCTTGTTAAATTATTCATTATTACAAATTAATCATTAGTGATTTTGATTAGTTTACAACAGACAGTAAACAACGACAGACAATTATTTTAATGAATTTTTTGTTTTATCGCATTAGCCAAGATGGTTAGGTTATTAACAAAGGTTTTAACTAACTTGTCTGTTGCTATATTTATTTTTTAATCTTTCTTAAATATAAAAACAATACTTTTTTTGGTTATTTGTTGTAAAATCTAACTAAAATTTATTAAGATTTATTACAGAAAAAATTTATATGCAAACTACTTTAACTAATCCTAATATTGAACAACAAATTAAAATTAATCAAACTAATCAACGTATTATCGCTTTAGGAGATAGTATCGTTTATGGTTATGGTGATTATGAGGGAGGCGGTTGGGTAGAAAGATTACGCCGTCGATGGATGTATTCCCCCGTTAATCATGTGGTTTATAATTTAGGCATTAGAGGCGATCGCCTTCATCAAGTTACCAAAAGACTACAAAATGAATATAATCATCGAGGAGAATTAAGGAATAAATATCCAGATTTGATTATTTTATCGGTAGGCATTAATGATACTCCACGTTTAGGGAGATCGACAGGCAGAAATATTACCGATTTTCAACAATTTCAAGTAGAAATTAATAATTTATTAGATTTAGCAATACAATTATGTCCAGTAATTTTTGTAGGTATGACTCCTGTTAATCAAAATAAAATGCCCTTTTTAAAGAATTTTTATTTTAATCACCTGGATCAATATTGTTACAAGGAAGCTACAAAAAAAGCCTGTGAAAGCCGACATATTCCTTATTTAGATATTTTTGATCTATGGATGGATAGGGGTGAAAATTGGCTAGAAAATCACCTCAGTGAGGATGGTTTACATCCAAATGTCTTAGGTTATAAATCGTTGTTTGATGATGTAATTAATTGGCAACCTGTTAAAATAATTGATAGTGAATAATTAAGAGTTGCTGAATAAATCACAAAAATATTTATCAGTATTAACCACTAACAAGACTGACAAAACGTAATTTCAAAGGTAAAACCCCGCTCTTATCAATTGTTGTGAGAGGTATAGCACTACGTTTTCAGGTTAGGACATTAGCTTAAAGCTCATTCTCCCCTTTTTTAGGGAGTTAGGGCGATATAAAATGTCCTAATGTAACTTGGTATTGCTATAGCAAATTGGGTTAATTTATTTGATTATTTCTTTAATCTTTTAAATTAGAGATTATTTCTTTAGTTAGCATATTTTTTACTAAAAATTACTATCAATTATTATTTAACCTCTTTATCAATACAAGATTTTTGATATTGAATAGTTTTTTCAACTGTTTGAGTTTCATTAGGTGCTACAGTTGTTTCATCCATAAAGTAAATAGTAAAAGAATTTAAGCGTTTATTTCCTTTATTATTAAGATTCCATTGGCTACAGAGATAAGAGGCGTAGTAAGGATATAATTTTTGCCCAACAGAACGATTTAGATTAATAAAATAAGTACGCCAACGGGCATTACGATAGAGTTTATCCCTTTCTTGACGAGTAGGTTTATCAAAACTAATTTTATTTTTTCCCCATAACATATCAACTACTTCACCATTATCAAGGTTACCTTCGATAACGTGCCAACCGTCATCTCTAGGGGGAGATGGGGCAAAAATTGTCCAATTTTGATCTAATCTAGTTAGTAATCCAATGGGTTTTATTTGATTAAAGGTTTTGCGAGTCAATATTTTATGAACTTTACTATATAAATCTGGTTTATTGTCTCTTTCTCGTCGTCTATAAATAGTTTGCTCTACAAAACTGGTAAGATTCCAAATTAGAGTTAAAAAAAGTAAAATTCCAGCTACTATATTGAGGGTTAAATTGGGTTTAATATCTAAGGGGCGAAATTTGAAAGGTGCGGTAAATTTCCCTGCCACTTTACGATTAGTAGCAATAGTTTCATAAAATTTATTGCCCAATTTCATAACAAAAGGTATTTTTAAAATGGGTGCGATAAAACCAAAAATTGGAGATAAGCTGAAAACATAGCTTAAACCTTCCCATTTATAATGATGATTTTCTTCCCAAACTACTACTACCCAAGAATTATACTTTTGCATATCAGCAAAAATTAACTCATCATCTTGTGCCATTAATAAAGGTGTTTTCGGTAAAATTAAAAATGTCCTTAATAAATGTACAACTTTTTTACAAAAGCCACATTCAGCATCATAATAAATAGTCAAATTTCTTCTTTGTTGAGTAGCAATTTTTTGATTTAATTTATCCCAAAAATCTGAAGGAATAAAAGCTAACCAACTAGAAATACTTAAAAATGGGAAAATTTCGAGGGTAAAAAATAAGCCAAAACTAATATGAAGTCCAATAAATAAAAATACTGCTAAATAACGAAAAAAGGTTACTTTAAAAGGAATAAAAATAATAAATGGAGCTATAAATTCCATCCATAACGCACTAATAGTAAAGGGTGCGAGTAACCAAGGAAAATTATGTAAGAAAAACTGCCCTAATGCTGTAGAATATTGATCAAAACTTAGGGCATAATAAACCGCACTACCATCATGCCATACTTCACTTTTAGCTTTATATAATGCTGATCCTGCATAGATTAACACTTGTTGGACCATAAAGGCAAATGTGGCGATCGAAGCAAATCTTTTGGGTAAAGGTTGCTTAGAAGAATTTAAGGCACTATCAATCGAATAAGTTGCCCCCAACGGTAAAAACATAGCCCAAAAAGTTAACGCTCGTAAAACATCATCAGCAGCAAAAGTTAATACTGGATTGCGATTATGTAAAGATATTACTAACGCCCAAGATGCGATTGTGGCTAATCTAGTATGATAACCTATTAACATGGCGATCGCCACTAAGCCAGCTAAAATAAAAATTAAACCTTGAATAAAAGGTTCTCCACTAATAAGATGTATAGACCAATACCATGGATTGAGTAAATTGTCAACTAAAAAATTTCTGGGAATAATGCCATAATCACTATAATGAGCTTTAAGATCAGCACTACGAATAATAAGATCAGCTATAATAACTAAAGCCAAACCTATACGAAATAAAGCTAATGAGCGTAAATCAAAGCCGAATATTTCTGAAAGTTTATTACTTGTAGTTTTATTGTCGTTATTTATCATACTAAAAGAGGATTATCAATAGTGCCTAATAGTTTAACTGATCTTTTGCCAAAAGATACCTAATTAATTAAATAAGATTCAAGAAAAAATTTAACGTCATTTAAGCCTTCCTGAGTCTTCAAATTAGTGAAAATAAAAGGTTTTTCAGGACGCATTTTTTTACTATCTCTTTCCATAACCCCTAAATCAGCTCCAACAAAAGAAGCTAAATCAATTTTATTAATGATCAACAAATCAGATTTGGTAATACCAGGGCCTCCTTTACGAGGTATTTTGTCTCCTGCAGCCACATCAATAACATAAATAGTTAAATCAACCAATTCTGGACTAAAAGTAGCCGCTAAATTATCTCCTCCACTTTCTACAAAAATTAAATCTAAATTGGGAAACTTATTTTGTAATTCTTCGATCGCCATTAAATTAATAGAAGCATCTTCTCTAATTGCAGTATGAGGGCAACCCCCTGTTTCTACTCCAATAATTCTTTCTTTAGTTAAGGCTTGCGATCGCACTAGAAATTGAGCATCTTCTTGAGTATAAATATCATTAGTAATAACGCCTATTTCCCATTTATCTCGCATTTGTTTACATAAAATATCAACTAATGCCGTTTTTCCTGAACCAACTGGCCCTGCAACTCCTACTCGTAAAGCATTGATCATTTTTTAATTAACTCCGAAAAAGACGAGTATATTGATTTTCATGTTTCATACTAGCTAAACTTAAACCTAATGTACAAGCATATAAATCATCATCTTTTAGTTCTAATATAATTTGAGATTCTTGTAAAATAATAGAGTTAATTTTTGTCAAAATTTGTTGGCCTTCAGTCTGCCCTAAAGGAATAAGTTTAATTCCCGCATTAATTAGATTACTCACCCAATTTTGTAAATAAGCAAGTAAAGCGAATTTTTGCTCAATTTGCCCATAAGCTGAAGCGATACCAAAAGCAAGAGGATAATTACAAGAATCAATTAAATTTGCCTGAATTTCTGTAAAAATTGAGTTTTCATTGAGTTTAATAAGTAATTGAAGTAAACTTTTGCCCATTTGCCAACTTTGTCGTCTTAATTCTTCTGTTTCTTTATTCCCACTCAACCAACTATTCCAATATTTTAATTGTTCTAGGTTGTTAAAATTATCATAACCTCTTAACATTACAGCACTCTCAAGGCGAATCGTACCATAAATTAATTCTTGGGCTAACCAAAAATATAATTGTTCTTGATTATTAATTTGTTTAACTGTTAAATTTTCTAAACCTTCAGAATAACTAAAAGCTCCCAAAGGTAAGCTAGAACTGGACAATTGTAATAAAGATAAAAATGATTGAGATAACATTCTTTTTCTATTTTTGATCAAAAGTTTAGTCTAAAATCCCATTTTCTAGAACAAATTTATATTTTCTCAAGTCTAATTTTTAATTAATTCCACAGCATCCTTCCCATCAAAAGAATCAAAAAAAACTTTAACCTGCTCATCTTTTGCTGTGGGTAAAACCTTCCCCACAAAATCAGGATGAATCGGTAATTGACGATGACCACGATCTACTAATACCACAAACTTAATCATTTCTGGTCGTCCATATTCTGTCACCGCATTTAAAGCTGCTCTAATAGTACGCCCCTTATAAATAACATCATCCACCAATACTACAGTTTTACCCGTTAAATCCCAAGGAATATCAGTCTTAGCTGGAGTACGTAACGCTATTTGATCTAAATCATCACGATAAAAAGTTATATCAACTGCCCCCACAGGTACTTTTATCCCCTCAATTACTTCTATTTGATTCGCCAATAAATGAGCAAAAGGAACACCCCTAGTATAAATACCTAGTAGAATTATTTGAGCTAAATCTCCTCCTGCTTCCACAATTTGAGAAGCCAAACGATTGACAGTACGGCGAATGTCCTCTGCCGATAGAATTTCAATAATTTGCATAATCTTTAACGTATTTATATATAGTGTAAATTGCTTAATTCTTGTAGATTGAATTTGTGGGATAAAACTTAGACACAAACTTTATTTACATTAGGTTTAAACACCACTACTTCAAACTAAGAAAAGCTCATTTTTTAACTTTTTGCAGTAGAGCAGGGAATTAAAAAGGCGTTGCAAGATCAACTGATCAAAGAAAGTTAACTTTTAGGCAAAAACTATTTTTGATTTCTTACTGGACTTTCCTAAATGAGGCTTTAGATATTTTATAAATAGATGAATGTGGGCAATGCCCACCCTACATTTAGCTTTGATCAATAAGTCCTATTTTGTTAAGTTCTTATTTATTATGTTTAGATTATCCTTCTTTCAGGCAACGCCATTTTTTATACTTCAGTAACTTCAATTAGTACAACTGTAATATTATCAGAACCTCCTCCATTTTTAGCTTCTTGAATTAAAAGTTTCCCTGCTTCTTCTACAGTTTGTGGTTTTCCTAAAGATATTGCAATCAAATCAGGATCAACTTCTTCGGTTAAACCGTCACTACATAGTAAAAATCGATCGCCAACTTTTACTTCCATCTGTTCAATATCAATACCATCATAAAGGTCTTTACGCCCTAAACACTGAGATAAAACATGACGCCAAGGGTGTTCTTTCGCCTCTTCAAGAGAAATTTCACCAGAGCGAATAGCCTCAGAAATCCAAGTATGATCTTTGGTAATTTGCTCTAATTGCGAACCACGAAGCCGATAGAGTCGAGAATCCCCCACATGAGCTCGCCAAGTTTCTCCTTGACGAAAAATTACCACCACAAGAGTAGTTCCCATGTCACATCTTTCAGGATGAATATTTTGATCATCCAAAATACTATCATTAGCTTGATAAACGGCTTTTTCTAATAAGTCATAAGCTTCAATAGGTGCAGACCAATTACTAACCAAAAAATCTCTAATCACTTCTGTAGCAATACGACTAGCTTGTTCTCCTCCAGCATGACCGCCCATGCCATCAGCAAGAATAAAAAAACGCCCTTCTGGATCAACATAATGACTATCTTGATTAGCTGATCTGACTAAACCCGTATCGGTTAAACCTATAAACAAACGCTTCATAAATTTTTCAATTTTATCCTATAAATAATTAAAACATACGATCAAATTTATCTAATCGTTTCAATAATCGCCATAAAGCAATAGCAGGAAATAAACTAATTATTACTACTACTATCGCTATTTGCCAATAATTGTTAACAATTAAAATAGTAGCTGATAAGAGGAAGGCACTAATAAACAAAGTATAATTAGTAGCCATTTGCATAGAACTAAGACGACGTAATAAACGTTCAGATTCTATTGATCTTACCCTTAGGCGTAAATCGCCTTTTTCTAATTTATCTATTGTATCTTCTAAACGTCTTGGCAAACTAAAAGCACTATTCCCAACTTGAACAGCTTGTTTACTCAATTCATCTAAGATACTACCACCGAAACCATTACCATTTTTTCCTGTAAAATCATTCATAACTTGTAATGCAAAAGGTTGTGCTACTTCCATAAAATTAAATTGTGGGTCTAATCCTTTGCCTACCCCTTCAAGAGTTGAGAATGCTCTCATTACAAAAGTAAAAGTGGCAGGAAAACGAAAAGGTTGCCCATAGGCTATTTCGTATAAATCATCAGTAATTTGATTAACTGATTGTTCCTCAAAAGGCTTATCCATGAAATTATCTAACATGAATTGAACCGATCTCCTCACCGGGCTAGGATCATCCATTTCCTCTAAAACACCCAGGGCGAATAAAGAACTGACTACCCGATCGCCATTTTTTTGCGTAATTCCAAATAACATTTCCATCAAATTTTCTCGGACATTAGCCTTGATCGTTCCCATCATGCCAAAATCGTAAAAAATTAATGAACCATCCGCATTAACTGCTAAATTACCCGGATGAGGATCAGCATGGAAGAAACCACTATTAAGAATTTGATGTAAATAAGCACTAGCCCCTAAACGAGCCAATTTTTTGCGATCCAAACCTGCTGCTTCTAAGGCTTCATAATTACTAATTTTAATACCTGGTAAATATTCTAAAGTTAACACCCTCAAAGAAGTATAACGCCAATAAATCCGAGGGACTTTTACCCAATCTTCTTGGCGAAAATTACGGCGAAAAGTATCCGCATTTTTCCCCTCTAATAAATAATCGGTTTCTTCCCACAAAATACGACAACATTCCTCATAAATTCCTAACCAATCTCTTCCTTTACCCCAACGGGGATGATTTTGAAAATAGCGGGTAATAGTTTTTAAAATGGCTAAATCAATAGTAAAAAGTTTACTTAAACCAGGACGTTGAACTTTGATCACCACCTCCTCACCTGAATGAAGTTGTCCTTTATGTACTTGCCCCAAACTAGCTGCGGCTAAAGGTGTTGGGTCAAAATTAGCAAATAATTCAGCCATCGGTTTACCTAAATCTTTCTCAATAATAGCTACGGCTTGTTCATAACTAAACGCTGGTACTCGATCTTGTAACTTAGATAATTGCTCTACATATTCACTCGGAAATAAATCTGCCCTAGTAGAAAAAAGTTGCCCTACCTTAATAAAAGTAGGTCCTAATTCTAAAAG
Source organism: uncultured bacterium (assembly GCA_964634505.1). Classification (GTDB taxonomy): domain Bacteria; phylum Cyanobacteriota; class Cyanobacteriia; order Cyanobacteriales; family Cyanobacteriaceae; genus CAZWLZ01. The sequence continues at coordinate 14,284 of CAZWLZ010000011.1, forward strand.
ATTTTCCTTAATCCAAACTGCTTGTATTCGTTGGCGATCGATTTTTTTCGCATCAGTAAACCCCCCTGAATAAGTCCATTTTTGCCCATTACGCCATAGTTTAAATAGCAACACCAAGACAAAACACCAAATATCAAAGCGACGACGTTTAGCAGAATAATTTTCTCGATTCCAACGATAGAATTTTTTCCCTGCTTCTAACTTATCTTTAGATTTTTGCTCTACAAAATTAGAAGTTTTAGACGGAAGATATTTTTTTTCTGAAGGATAAACTGCTGACACTCGTTTATATTAAATAATTTAGTTTGTAAAAAAAATAAATAAAATTGATTGCTTAAATTTCTGATTACTGTAAATCTAGCTTTTTCTCTCAAAACTTAATCAAAGAGGTAAAGAGAACATATAACTTGTATTTTTTCTCTTTATCCTTATTCTCATTGAGCTTTTTGCCTATAATTATTCAACTCAGCTTTTAATCTAGCAATTTCTGCTCTTAATTCATCTAAAAACTCTTGTAAATCAACAACAGTCTCTGATCTAACTGAAATTGTGCCGTTATAGCTAGAATTTTCTGTTTCAACTTGTTGGGCCCTGTTTTTGACCTCAACGGCAAATTCTTTTAATTGTTCTCTTGTTTGGGCATCAAATTTAGCTACATCACTTAAAATGTTAGCAACACTTTCTTCTAATTTTTCGTTAAAAACTTCGGCAAAAGCCTTACTCAAAGCTAATAGTTCTTTAATCTGAGTATTCATCGTAATAAATCTTAATGTACTTTGTTACAAATTATATCTTGATTATTCCCTCGTGGTGCAATATTATTTAAAATGGCAACCAAGATAATTTTAATAATCAAGTTTTAAAATTAATTAGATTTTAAGTCTAAAATCCCTAATTAATTATTAATCATTAGAAACTTTAAAATAAAATCCTTTGATTTTTGCTTTTATGAATATTTTTGCTTTTAGATTAGAATAAAATATTTATAAATACCTCTTAATGTTATAATGTATTTCAAGAAAGTTAACTAAATTGTCAATGAGAGTATCTCTCAAAAGTTTGACTGAAATAGTAATAAACTGGAATAGTAAATATTTGTTCGTTAAGTTAATAAATATTTTTCGCTTAATGAGGACGCTAGGAGATAATCAAGTAAAATATAAATTAAGGTTAAATTAAACCTTCAAGAATTTTCTATTAAGACTAAAATTATGCTTAATTTCAGTGTCACATTATCAGTTAAGATAAAATATATTTTGACTTGATCAAAAGTGATTGTTTCATTACTCTTGCCTCCAATTTTTTTAAAGGAAGAGATTAGCATTAATTCTCCTAGTTATAATCCTGATCCTAAAAAAGTTTAAATTGTTCAATAGCTGAAAAAAAAAATCTCTCAAAGAATCGTTGAAAGATTTTAGCGGTTTTCTTTAACTTTACAGTCTTGATAATTTAGAAAATTAAGAAATATCGTCTAAAGATTGTTTGTAAAATAGAAAATTTAGTTTATCAAAAAGTTCATGAGAAAAAAAATTTATCTTAATCCTAAAAATAACCGAATAAAAGAAATTTTTTCTATATATCAAATAAAAAAAGTATCTTAGCTTTCTTAATAAATTTCAGTAACACCTTCAAAAAAAATAATACCCCTAGCCTACCTTCAATTACTGTTGAATAAAGATTAATTTTCAGAACAAAATTTAATATTGTCCAATGTTTCTTAAGACGAAAAAGACAAAAAACACCTTTTTTAGGTAGAAAATAGGGTAAAAAGTTTGTGATAATTATTGTTATTTATTCCTTTTTAAAAACTTTCAGTTTGCCAGAATTTTTATAAATATAAAGTGATAATTATTAAAATTTGAGTATTAATTTTGAAGGACAAAAATTAAAATGATCATCAAAAAAATAACTAATATTTTAAAAGTTAATTGTTAATTAAATAATCGTATTTTAAAAAGTTATTTAGATAAAAAGCATAATTAATTTTGTTAAATTACTTAGATTTTTTCATTAAATCCGTTAATAAAAAGAATTTTGACCCATATAGATTAAGTAAATCGTGAGGAAACAGAATGCCAAAACAAATAATAATTGCAGAACAACATCATATCGCTGCAGTATTTGCTGAAGATCAAATTCAAGAATTAGTAGTTGCAACTGGTAATCAACAAGTAGGGGATATTTATCTCGGCACAGTAGAAAATGTAATTTCGGGCATTGATGCAGCTTTCGTTAATATTGGTGATGCCGAAAGAAATGGTTTTATTCATGTGAGTGATTTAGGCCCTTTAAAATTGAAAAAAAGTGCGGCCCCTATTACGGAATTATTAGCACCTCAACAAACGGTGTTAGTACAAGTAATGAAAGAGCCTACGGGCAATAAAGGTCCTCGTTTAACAGGTAATATTAGTCTACCGGGGCGTTATTTAGTGTTAATGCCTTATGGCAAAGGTGTTAATTTGTCAAGACGGATCAAAAGTGAAAATGAACGCAGTAGATTAAGGGCTTTGGCTATTTTATTAAAACCAGCAGGAATGGGATTATTAGTGCGTACAGAGGCTGAAAGTAAGGCTGAAGAAGCAATTATGGAGGATTTGGAATTATTACAAAAACAATGGGAACAGACGCAACAACAAGCACAATCTATTCGTCCTCCAGCTTTGCTAAATCGAGATGATGATTTTATTCAAAGAGTTTTAAGGGATATGTATTCTGATGATGTTAACCGCATTGTGGTTGATTCTAAAGAAAGTGTTAAGGCTGTTAATCAACAAATTTTAAATTGGAGTGATGCGAATACTCCTGATAGTGTGGTGGTAGATCAACATCAGGAATATCAACCAATTTTAGAGTTTTTTCGAGTTAATTCTGTTATTAAAGAATCGCTTAAACCTAGAGTTGATTTGCCTTCGGGCGGTTATATTATTATTGAACCAACGGAGGCGTTAACGGTGGTAGATGTCAATTCTGGTTCATTTACTAGATCGGCAACTTCTAGGGAAACTGTTTTATGGACTAATTGTGAGGCGGCGACAGAAATTGCTCGTCAATTACGTTTGCGTAATATTGGCGGTGTGATTATTGTGGATTTTATTGATATGGATTTAAGGCGTGATCAATTAAAGTTATTAGATCATTTTAATCGTGTTTTAAGAGAGGATAAAGCTCGTCCTCAAATTGCTCAATTATCTGAGTTAGGTTTAGTTGAATTAACTCGTAAACGTCAGGGAAAAAATATTTATGAACTTTTTGGAGAAACTTGTCCTCATTGCTCTGGTTTAGGTCATTTAGCTCGTTTACCAGGGGAAAAAGGTTCGATGACGTTACCGAATCAAAACATTCCTGTAATTGTGCGATCGGTAGAAAAACCAATTTTAGAAGATAGACAAATTTTATCAGATATTTTTAATATTGAAGAGGATTCGACGGAATTAGAGTTATTAAATCATCCAAATTATCAAGAACAAAATGCTAGAAATGCCCGAGGCAATCGTCGTAATAATGGGCGTAATAATCGTATTGACATCGGTACTCGTGAGGATAATAATGCGGCAGTTGTCAATAATGGTAATGTAGTAGAAATTGTTGCACCTGCTAATACTACTAAGCCTGAAAGGAAAGAAAGAGCTGTTCTTTCTCGTAGTTCAAGACGGGATGAAGCAAAATTAGAAACGGTGACAGTTGAGATGACTGAGTTGGAACAGGATATTTATGCTTTATTGGGTGTTTCTCCTTTGATTCGTTTAGATCAACAAGAGTTTAAGGATTCTAAATCTGTGGTTGTTCATGTTAAAACTATTGGTGAGTCTAATTCTGAGGGTATTTCTGCGGTTAAGTTCAGTTCTGATTCTGTGGACGAATCTATTGTTAATAGAGATAATTTATTGGTATCTCCATTGGATTTGAAATCTGAATTGGAGTTGGAATCTACTGTGGAATCTGAATTGGCGATCGCCAATTCAGAGGAACAAGAATCTAATTTAACTTTTGATTTTTCTACTAATTTGATTTACGAAGAAAAGTCTGAAGAGGAAACCGATGATGGCGATCGTCCTAAAAAACTTCGCAGACGCAAACGTTCATCTACTTTAAAATAGGGAATGGGGAATAGGTAGTAGGTTAAAGATTAATGTTTTGATAAATTTACCTTTTTCTCAAGTTTTCAGGTAATTTAATTTATAACAGTCGCCAAGATGATTAGGAACTTAACAAGGGGTTGAAACCCCTTGCCCTTATGGATTGAAATGTTCTAACTAACCTATTTTATGTCCCTAAAACCTAAGCCCTAATCCCTGTCATCTTCTTCTCAAATGCTCTCATTTTTCCTTGATTTAATAATCCAAAAGGATCAATTTTTTGCTTAAATTCTAGTTGTTGAAAATCGATTTCTTTTCTGCCTCCATCTTCTAAAATATAAGTGTGAGGATTGGCTATAAAAGCACCATTCTCTTCGTGATATTTAATAATTTCATTTAGCCTATTTTCAGTAGTAAATCTTATTAATTGTAAACCAGCAGGAATAGCCTTTCCTTCTACTCTTAAAAACTCGATATGGATCATTACTTCATCACCAAATTTATGATACATTTCTTCCACTTTTTCTAAGGTAAAAAAGAAGGTTTGTAAGTAAGTAATATTAGCATCAATATTACGAGCGTGTAAAGTTGTATGATTCCAACTAAATTCGATTAAGCTAATACCTTTAAGACTTTCATCACTGTTTTTATAATAAGAAATATCACCATTAAATTCTTTTACCAACTCTTTAAAAGCAAATAAATCGTATTCAGAAATAATAATTAAAGCACAACTTTTATTATTAGGTAAAAAAGATTTTAAGGCAGTGAAATATTGAGGAATTGGATCGGCATAAATACTAACCAATTTTTTAATTATGCCGTCACTATCACTTAATTTTTGACCAAATTTTAAAGCCGTTATAAAATCATCAAAAACAACAATTAATTCTAACCAATTATGAGCAGGTGCAAGAGGAATTTCTAGGGCAGTAATAATGCCATTTGTGCCATAAGCATGATTAATTTTTTGGGTTTCGTCTCCTCTCAATTCAATAATACGAGGTTCATTTTCTAAGGTAACAACTCTGACACTATTAAGATTACCTCGATCTCTTAATTGTCCATAGGTAATTGAACCTATACCACCACTACCTCCGCCAATAAAACCTCCAATAGTAGCTACTTTGTAAGTAGAAGGTATCATGCGTAATTCCCATCCAATTTGACGAGCTTTTTTATCAAAATTTGCCATTTTTACCCCCGGTTGCACACGAGCAAAACCAGCTTTTAACTCCAAAATTTGATTCATTTTGCTAGTATCAAGAATGATGCCTCCATTGAGAGGAATTGATTGTCCATAATTACCTGTACCTGCACCTCTAATTGTTAATGGAATTTGATATTTTACGCATATTTTAGCTATGGTTAAAACTTCTTGTTCGTTATTTGGTAAAACGATTAAATCGGCTGTTTTATTCTGTAATTTTGAGGTTAAAATGGGACTAAAATAATAGTAATCTAAGGACAATTTGGCAATTTGATTAATATCTGTAATAGTTTCAATATTATTAAGTTCTGCTTTGATTAAATCCCAATTTTTCATAATTTTATAAAATTTTATTAGGTTAATTATTACTAAAAGAATACCATTATTTAATTTATTCAATTAACTTTTTATTTATATATTTTTTGCGTATAAATAACTATTTTAAAGTAATTTTTTATTAATTTCTTTTATTTATAAATAGTTTTATTAAAAAAATTTTTAGTTATAATAATTCATGCTTAAATTTAATTCATTTTAGAATATTTATAGTTTATTAAAAGTATTAAAAATAATGATCAATTTTCGTTTTAGTCTATTTTTATTTAGTTTATTGTTCTTAAATGCTTGTAGTGGTAATCAAAAGTTAGAATCTGTTTTTGCACCTGATGCTAAATTAAAAGATAATTCAACTAATTTAATTACGCAAGAAAAGCCTCCTATTGAAACAGAAAAAACATTACCAATCGAAATACCTCTTTATGCTTCAGCAAAATTAAGTAATACTCAAGATAACAAATTTACTTTTATTTCAACTGATTCTATTAATTTAATTAAGGATTTTTATCAACAAGAATTAACGGCAAAAAATTGGGTAATTTTACCTCAAGAAAATAGCGATTTTATTGCTAAAAATCGTGCTAATGAAGAAGTAAAAATTAGTTTTAAAGCCTTAGCAAATCAAACAGAATTTATAATAGAATATCCTTTTATTGCTGACAATATTGTTACTAAACCAGAGCTAAATAATACTAATAATAATCAGGAAAATATTGTTACTAATCCAGATTTAACTAATACTAATAATCAAGTAAATACTGTTAATAATAAACCAGAAAATAATTTACAAAATAATCAATCCAATTCTCCTTTGCAAGATTTAATTGCGTTAAATATTATTGATTCAACTCAAAAATTAGATACTACAAAACCGATTACACGGCGACAATATGCTAAATGGTTAGTTACTGCTAATAATATATTTCATAAAAATTCGCCTAGTTTACAAATTCGATTAGCTGAACAAAATTCTACTCCTATTTTTAGCGATGTTAAAAATAATGACCCTGATTTTGCTGAAATTCAAGGTTTAGCAGAGGCGGGGTTGATTCCTTCAACTTTGACTAAAAATACTAATGCTAGTGCTTTTAAGCCAGATTTACCTTTAATTAGAGAAGATTTGATCGCTTGGAAAGTTCCGTTAGATGTGCGTCAAGCTTTACCGAATGCTTCTTTAGATAGTATTAAAGAAACGTGGGGGTTTCAAGATGCTAGTCAAATTAATCCCCAAAGTTGGTCATTTTTGTATGTAGATTGGCAAAATGGCGATCGAGCTAATGTAAAAAGGGTGTTTGGTTATACTCGATTATTTCAGCCCAAAAAAGTTGTTTCTTATGAAGAAGCTGCTATTATTTTAAGTTATTTTGGCGATCTGAATAATGGGATTTTTGCCCAAGATTTATTAACAGAATTAACCAAAAATATTCCGTAATTAACTATTTTTAAATATGGTTAATTTGATCCCCCTAACCTCCTTAATAAAGGGCAGGGCTGTTTCATTCTTAAGTAAGACAAATGAGGAGAGAGGGAAATGGGGAGAGAGGGGGAAATTTTGACAAATTTAGTTTTTTTTCGACATTAGGAAAAATTTGAGCTATTTCAAAAATTTTCATAACAGTCTTAAAAGCAATTTGATCAACTGCTAATTCTTGGTGATTATTAATTAATTTGTGATATTTTTCAGCCATATACTCTTGTCATCATTACCCTATCTCCCTATCACCCATTCTCCCGATAATTATCGCTTTTTCTTTAGAATGAAACAGCCCTGCCTTAATAAAGGGGGAATGTAAATAAAAATGATGTCCTAACCTTGGATTGTAGTGCTATATTTGATTGATGATAGGCAGGATGCTTGTTCCACAAGAGTTAGAGAAAATTATTTATTGTTCGGTGGCAATGATGTGTAAATCAATTTGTTTTTTTCCAATTAATTTCATCAATTTTTGAGTAAAAGAACCTTTAAAAAACTGTTTCCAACGAGATTGTTGACTTTCGCCGATGACAATTTGGGTAATTCTTTCTTTTTCGGCAATAGTAGAGATAGCATTGGGAACATCAGAACTTTTAACACGGAGAAAATTTCCGCCAAATTCTTGACAAAGTTGTTGACAAGTTTCAATATGAAGACTTTCGGTTTTGGTAAGAAAATGTTCGGGATTTTCAACAAAAAGGACAAATAACGGTACACTCATATAATTTGCTAATCTTGCACCTCGACGTAATAGACGTAAAGAATTAGGATAAGTAGAGATACAGACTAAAACTCGTTCTTGAATAGGGCAAGATAGTCCTGTTGAAAAAGAATCCCCAGCTTCCTCTTCAACGGTATTAGCCACTTCTCTTAAAGCTAATTCTCTTAATGCGATTAAATTTTTCCGTTGAAAGAAATTTTCTAAAGACTGTTGAATCTTATTTTGAGCATAGATTTTTCCATCAAGTAATCGTTGTTCAAGGGTTTCGGCTGTTACATCTACTACTACTACTTCGTCAGCAGATTCTAAAACATGGTCGGGGATTCTTTCTCTTACAATTACACCAGTGATTCGGGCTACTAAATCGTTCAAACTTTCTAAATGTTGAATATTGACAGTTGAATATACATCAATTCCGGCCTTTAAAATTGCTTCAACGTCTTGATAACGTTTTTGATAAAAAGAATTTGGTATATTTGTATGGGCTAGTTCATCAATCAAAGCTAATTGGGGATGGCGATCAATAATAGCGTTAGTATCCATTTCTGTTAAAGCTAAATTTTCTTCGTTAATGGATTTACGGGGAATAATTTCCAAACCTTTAGCTTGTTCGAGGGTTTCTTGACGGTTATGAGTTTCTAAAAGGCCAATTACGACATCAATGCCTTGTTGTTTAAGACTGTTTCCTTCTTGTAGCATTTTATAAGTCTTACCAACACCGGGTGCCATACCGATAAAAATTTTATGTCTGCCTCGTTTTTCTTGCATAATTACAATAGATAATAGGGGTTGGGA
>CAZWLZ010000012.1:0-22618 GCA_964634505.1 uncultured bacterium
AGTCTCACCCCCTGAATTACATTTATTACCTTTCCAAAATATGCAAGACAGACAAGTCGAATTAGAAGCATCTCATTTAGGTGAGGGATTAATTCGCACTTTGATGGAATTAAAAGAAATTTCCGCTCAAGAAAGTGAGAGTTTAATCAAGGAATGGATTGAACAAAATTTAGCTATTAGTGATGTTTATAAAATTTTACAAGAATTAAGTAAAAATCGTATTTTAATTGATAAATCCCCGACTTATGCTAGTAATAAAAATACTTTGTATAATGCAGAAAATATCTTTAAGAATGCAAAATACATTCATTTAGTACGTCATCCTTATGCGGTAATTGAATCTTTTGCTAGAATGAGAATGGATAAATTATTAAATATTAATGATGCTAATTCTTATGAAATAGGCGAAGCAATTTGGCACAAAAGTAATCAAAATATTATTGATTTTCTATCAGAAATTGATGATAAAAAATCTCATACCATTTATTATGAAGAATTGGTTACTCAACCACAAAAAATAATGGAGGGTGTTTGTAACTTTTTGGAAATTCCTTTTGATGAATCGATATTAAATCCCTATCAAGGAGAAAGAATGACAGAAGGAGTTTATCAACAATCTATGTCAGTAGGTGATCCTAATTTTAACACCCGTCAACACATTGATCAAAATTTGGCAACGAATTGGAGCAAGATAAAATTACCTATTCTTCTTAATAATCTTACTAGCGAATTAGCCCATAATTTAAATTATGAATTGCCTCAAGAATTAGAAGTAATTAAAACCAATGAAAGCTATATAAAAATTAAGGATTTTACTCTCTGTTTTTGTAGTTGGGGTAATGTTAAAAATCCCTTAATTATTTTAATTCATGGATTATTAGATCAAGGGTTAGCATATCAAAAAGTGGCTCAGAATTTAGCTAAACAAGGTTATTATGTGGTTGCTCCCGATTTAAGAGGTCATGGAAAATCTGATCATAATGATAAAAATTGTTCTTATAATTTGTTAGATTTTGTGGCTGATTTAGATGGTTTAATTAATTATTTTTCTGCTGAACAAATTATTTTAGTTGGTCATTCTTTTGGTTCAATAATTACTGGTATCTTAGCTAGTATGCGGCCTAAAAATTTACAAAAATTGGTCTTAATTGAACCCATTTTACCTGTTAATAATAACGATGATGATTTAGATAGTCTTAATACTCAATTAGATTCTTTAATTTCTCCTCCGTCATTACCTATTTTCCCTGATGTAGAAACCATCGCCAAACGAATGTTAAGCACTACTGCTGGTTTAAATGAAGATTTTGCTCTACAACTTGCTCAACGTATTGCCAAAGAAGTAAAAGGGGAATTTACGTTAACTTATTCTGCCCTATTGCATACCCGTGTTGGTATTGGATTTAATGGAATTAATCGTCATCAATATTTAAAATTATTATCGAATATTACATTACCTATTACTGTAATATATGGGCAGGTAAGTAATTTTAATCGTCCTGAAGATTTAGAAAGCCAAAGGGAAAGTATGCCAAATGCCCAAATAATTACTATCGAAGGTGGACATAATTTACATTTGGAAAATCCGATTCAATTATCAGCCTTGATAGTTTCGTAAGAATGTATTAGGTTTTAGGGATTAGGTGTTAGATTGTGTCGCAAGGTTCAAGGATAAGATAAAATTAAACTACCTTACCCATCAACACCCTATTCCCTATTACACAACACCACATTAGCTATGGCATAATGACAGTTATTTAATTTAAAGATGGTTGACTATTTAGAAGAAAAAAATTATTAGAGCTATTTTTATCAACTGATTCATCAAATATAGTTAATTCTGTTGCTTTCAAGCGTTTGATACTAACTTTTAAACCTTTTGCATCTTCATTGAGTAAATCTTCGATATAACCATCTTGCAATAATCTTGCTTCATTTTTGGTTAAAAAAGGTCCAAAATAATAGGTACATCTGGGAATATCAGTAGAAATCTCTATCCAAAAAGCTAAACCTAAAAAATCGAGTATTTTTATTAAAATTTCTTTCATAAATTATTACGCTTGTTAATTATTTTAAATTGTTTTTACAATATATCAATTGAAATTATGCCTTATTTTTTTTATTTTGGGGAGTTTTTTTCAATTTATTGATTTTTATCAAATTTTTGATGATTAAACATTTTAATTTTTATTTTTCAAAGATTGACGATAAATTTCAGATAAACAGATAGCCGCAGCTACTGATGCGTTTAAACTCGGTGTTTTTCCTATTAAAGGAATTGAAATTAAAAAATCACAAGATTTTCGTATTAAAGAACTTAAACCTTCACCTTCTGAACCTATCACTAATACTACTTTACCTGTGATTTTTGTTTGGTATATATCGCTACCACCTTCGGAAATTGTACCATATATCCAAAAGCCCGCTTCTTTTAAAGTGGCGATCGCCTGATTAAGATTAATAACTCTACTAACAGCAAAATTTTCTAATGCCCCAGCAGCAACTTTCATAACGGTAGAATTGATATTAACTGCCCTTCTTTGTGGTATAATTAATCCCTGTATTCCTAAAGCCTCAGAAGTACGAATAATTGCCCCTAAATTATGAGGATCAGTAATACCATCAGCAATTAAAATAACACTATGATCTTGATTTTGTGTCTGTTCAATTAAATCATCTAAGTCAACGTATTCATAAGGAGAAATTTGAGCAGCAATACCTTGATGATTAGCCCCATTTGTAATTTGAGACAACCTTTCAACCGTTACCTGATCAATTCTTGTGCCTCCATACTTGGCATCTTTTAATAGAGATTCAAAACGATTATCCGTGATTATTTTTCCCGTTGCCCAAATCCTACTAATTTGGCGATCGCCATTTAAAATAGCTAAAACGGGATGACAACCATAAATCAAATCATCATCATAATTATCTTCTTTTTCTTCCAAATTAAACTTATCAGGAGAAGAAATAACTTTTTTGGGATTACTCAAGGAGGGCTTTTTTTTTATAGAAGAGAAAGAAGGCATAGGAGAAGAAAATTTACGATTCATAAAAATAAAAAACAGATTTTAAATTAGTATTTAATTGTAAACTAGATTAAATGTCAAAAGTATCTTACTTATCAAAAATTATTCCTAAAATTTGTTAACAAAGAGTACCAAAATAAGTTAAATTAAGGCAAGAGATTAGATTAAGATAAAATAAAATAAATTAACATCAAAGGAGTCAATAATCCATGCTAACCCTTAAAATTATAGTCAATATCGTTGTAGCCGCATTCATACTTACATTTATATTCGGCTTTTTATCTAGCGATCCTGCTCGTAATCCTGGTCGCAAAGACTTAGAATAATATTACAATGAGGATAAATTGACTCAAGGGGATTTGATAGCAAAAAGAAAAAATAGTCAGGCAGAAATGAAAATAAAATGTCAATATTCAAATTAAACATTTATATTTTTATTTTTATTTTAACCTTTCTCATTAAATTGCTATATCCCCTTTTTTGAATTAAGATTATAATTTAAGACCGATATAAAAGTATAGAAATTTAAACATCAATGATTCCTCTATTACTTGCCCAAATTACAACCCCTGTTAACATTGAAATAGATTCTCCCCCTCCAACGGCTATAGAAATAGTTAAACCACAGGAAAAAAAGGAAAATACTCTTCACACTCCTAGTTTGTCAAAAGAAGAATTTAAAAATAGCAATAACATACCTAAATCCCCTCAAAACTTGACCAATTTAGAGACATCATCGACTCCTTCAAATCATAATGAGTTATTAGCCCCTACAACTGAATTAGATAAAACTAATAATAATTTACTATCCCCTGGTATTACAGAATTAGATAAAACTAATGATGATTCTTTATCACTTCCTACTGATGAATTATTATCATCACCTCCCATCACAGAATCAAATAATAGCAGTAGTGAATTATTATCACCCTCTCCACTAGAATTAAAAAACACAAAAGAAATACAAAATATTTCTAGTGAAAATTATAGTCAAAATAATATTACTCATTTACTAACAAAATCTCGTCAAGGCAAAAACAGAGAATTTACGATTAAGACGAATACTCCTCAATCAAAAATAAAACCCTTAGTAATTGGACAAACAACAGATAATCAAGAAATTGATTCTTCTTTTGCCCAAGAAAATAACCAAATTTCAACAGAAGAACAAAAAACAGAAGTAATAGAAGAAAAAATTAACGTAGTAGAAGTAGTTGCTGATAGTCAAGAATATTTAGATAATGAACAAATAATCATTGCTAGAGGTAATGTAATTATTCGTTTTTCTAATGGAATTTTAAACGCTGATGAGGTAAAAATTAACTTAGTCGATCGCCTAGCCGTAGCCACAGGAGACGTTATCTTAAAAAGAGGAGATCAAAAATTAAGAGGGGAACGTTTTGAGTATTACTTTGTGCAAGATAAAGGTATTATATTCAACGCCAGTGGGGAAATTTATCAACCAAATCTAGCTAAAGATTTTACTAATATTGGTGACAATAATCCCATTACAGGGCAACCCTTAAGTTGGCAATTTGAAAAAAATCAACCCTTACAAAGAGTAACATCGGCTGAAGGTTATCTATTTGTAGCAGGAAGCGTCAGAGATTATGGACTTTTACCAGAAGCTAATAATGAAAGAGTAATTTCTACCCAAGGCGGTGGACAAGTTAATCGATTACGTTTTCGAGCGGAAAAAGTTGATTTTAATAAGGATGGTTGGCACGCTACTAATATAAGTTTTACTAATGATCCTTTTTCGCCGCCTGAGTTTGAAGTGGTGGCAGATACAGCTGACTTAAGAAGTATATCACCTTATCAAGATGAATTAGTTACCTCTCGATCTCGTCTAGTTTTTGATAGAAAAGTTTCCTTACCATTATTTCAAGATCGATCAGTTTTCGATCGCCGCCAACGGAATTCAGGTTTATTGAATCTGGGATTTGACGGAGAAGATCGAGGGGGGTTATATATAGAAAAAACTTTTGATATTTATACTAATGAGAATGTTGAATTTAGTATCACCCCACAATTTTTATTACAAAGGGCATTTTCCCCTGAATCTTTTGACGATATTTACGCTATTAATCCCGATGATAATGGAGGCTTGACAAATCCATCTAGTTATGGTTTAGTTGCTGTTTTTGATGCCAATTTAAGCGATCGCCGTCAGTTTTTATCAACTCTTAATTTTACTGGTTTAGATTTAGATAATATTGGCAATCGATTAAGGGCTACTGTCCAATTAAATCAAAAAATAGGCGCTGATTTATCCAATCCTTATACCGCCAGTCTTCAATATAATTACCGAGAACGCTTATTTAACGGCTCTTTGGGCTTCCAAACAGTACAAGATAGTATTGGTGCGGTTATTACCTCTCCCTATATTCCTTTGGGTAATTCGGGCATTTCTTTAGTTTATCAAGGATCGATTCAAAATATTACGGCAGATACTGACGACCAAGATTTATTATCTGACAATAGAGAAAATAATTTAGCTAATTTAAATCGTTTTCAAGCAGCAGCTTTTTTAACTGGCGGCTTTTTTCTTTGGAAAGGGGAAAGTTTACCTCCCACTCCTGATCAAGGTTTAAAATATACTTCAACTCCTGTATCTCCTTATTTACGTTTAAATAGCAGTTTAACAGGGGTTGCTAGTAGTTATAGCAATGGAGACAGTCAACCTTCTTTAACGGTGGCGATCGGTTTAGAAGGACAAATAGGTCATTTTGTCAAACCAGTTTTAGATTATACTGGTTTTAATATTAGTTATCGTCAAGGATTTAGAGGAGATGAATCTCCCTTTTTCTTTGACCGTTTTGCTGATCTGCAAGTACTATCAATAGGTTTAACCCAACAAATTTATGGGCCCGTTCGGGCTGGATTACAAACTTTTTATAATGTAGAACTTAATGAAGAAATTAGTACAGATTATTTTATCGAATATAGCAGACGTACTTATAATGTTATGTTACGTTATAACCCTGTTTTGCAAATAGGTTCGATTAATTTACGTATTAGTGATTTTAATTGGGAAGGTAATCCTGCACCCTTTGAAGGTACTGGAATTAAGCCTGTGATTGATGGTGTAAAAATTGATCCTCAACAGTAGGGAGGTAGGGGTTTGGGGTATTAGGGTATTAGGGTATTAGGGTGTTGGGGAGATTGTAAATAAAAAAATTTTTGATTATCAATTTAACAGTATAAAGATTAAAACCTCGTAGTGAGGGCTTTAGCCTTTCATAAATTATTATAATGACGGCACTAAAGTGCCTACTACAAGCCTATTAACTATGATCTATAGCTAACACCTTAATTTTATGACTTCTATTTTTAAGTTACAAGCCCCTTTTAAACCTACTGGAGATCAACCTTTGGCGATCGCCAAATTATTAGATTCCTTAAAACAAAAAAACCGTTTTCAAACCTTATTAGGTGCAACAGGCACAGGTAAAACTTTTACTCTAGCTTGTGTTATTGAAAAAATCCAAAAACCAACCCTAGTTTTAGCCCATAATAAAACTTTAGCCGCCCAACTATGCCATGAATTAAGACAATTTTTTCCTCAAAATGCAGTGGAATATTTTGTTAGTTATTATGACTATTATCAACCAGAGGCTTACCTTCCAGTCAGCGACACTTACATCGAAAAAGCATCTTCAGTTAATGAAGAAATTGATATGTTAAGACACTCCGCCACGAGATCACTTTTTGAGAGAAAAGATGTGATTGTAGTAGCCTCCATTAGTTGTATTTATGGGTTAGGAATACCATCAGAATATTTAAAAGCTGCGATTAAATTAGAAGTAGGAAAAGAAGCAGATTTAAGAAAGTTATTAAGAGAGTTAATTTCTATTCAATATGAAAGGAATGATACTGAGTTATCAAGAGGTAAATTTAGGGTGCAAGGTGATGTCTTAGAAATTGTACCCGCTTATGAAGATATAGTTATTAGAATTGATTTTTTTGGGGATGAAATTGAGAATATTTTGATCGTAAACCCTATAACAGGAGAAAATTTAAAACGTTTAGAAAAGGTCAATATTTATCCCGCAAAACACTTTATTACCCCAGAAGAAACCTTAGTCAAAGCGATGAATGATATTGAAGAAGAATTAGAGATACAATTAAAAATTTTCGAGAGAGAAAATAAATTAGTAGAAGCCCAAAGATTAAGACAAAGAATAAAATATGATTTAGAAATGTTGCAAGAAATGGGTTACTGTAATGGCATTGAAAATTACTCTCGCCATTTAACTCAAAGGAATCCGGGCGAGCCTCCTGAGTGTTTAGTTGATTATTTTCCCCAAAAAGACTGGTTATTAGTAGTGGACGAATCCCATGTTACTGTACCACAAATTAGGGGAATGTATAATGGCGATCAAGCTAGGAAAAAAGTATTAATTGATTACGGTTTTCGTCTTCCTAGTGCGGCGGATAATCGTCCTTTAAAAGCTGATGAATTTTGGCAAAAAGTTCCTAGTTGTATTTTTGTTTCTGCTACTCCTAGTGATTGGGAAATTGAACAATCTCAAGGGCAAATAATTCAGCAAATAATTCGTCCTACTGGTATAATTGACCCTGAAATTTTTATTCGTCCAACTAAAGGGCAAGTTGATGATTTATTAATAGAAATTAATGAGAGAGTAGCAAAAAAAGAGCGGGTTTTAATTACGACTTTAACTAAAAGAATGTCTGAAGATTTAACTACTTATTTTCAAGAGAAAAATATTAAAGTTCAATACCTACATTCAGAGATTCAATCCATAGAAAGAATTGAAATTTTACAATCTTTAAGAAAGGGTGAATTTGATGTTTTAATAGGGGTAAATTTATTAAGAGAAGGGTTAGATTTGCCTGAAGTTTCTTTAGTAGTGATTTTAGATGCAGATAAAGAGGGCTTTTTACGTTCAGAAAAATCTTTAATTCAAACTATCGGTAGAGCGGCTAGACACATTAATGGACAAGCAATTTTATATGCTGATAATTTAACTGATAGTATGGAAAAAGCCTTAAATGAAACTAATAGAAGGCGTAAAATTCAATTAGAATACAACAAAAAAAATAATATTATTCCCAAGTCTATTATCAAAGAATCTAGTAACTCAATTTTAGAATTTCTTGATTTCTCTCGCAGTCTCAATAAACAACAGTTACAGACAATTTTACAACAGGACAATGAGGATATTCCTTTAGATAAAATTCCCGCTTTAATTGCCCAATTAGAATTAAAAATGAAAGAATCAGCCAAAAATTTAGAGTTTGAAAAAGCCGCAGAATATCGAGATAAAATTACTCAATGGCGATCGCAATTATTAGGAACAAAATAATTTTATTTCTTAGACTTATGGATAATCAAGGCAATTTTTACGAAAAATCAAACGGTTTTATTAATGTAAATTTCAATAATTCTTTGTCTCAAAAGATTATTGACACGGATGGAGAAGTTATATTTTATCCTAATTTTTTTAATCAAGAAGAAAGTGATCTTTTTTTTTCTGATTTACTTTCTAATATTAAATGGAAACAAGAAATAATTAAAATGTTTGGCAAAAAAATGCCTATCCCCAGACTTACTGCTTGGTATGGAGACGAGGGGAAAATTTATATTTATTCTGGTATCAAACATCAACCAGAAAAATGGAATGAAACTCTTAACAAAATTAAATATAAGGTTCATAAATTAGCAAATATTTGTTATAATAGTGTTCTTTTAAATCTTTATCGACACGGACAAGATAGTATGGCGTGGCATAGTGATGATGAGTTAGAATTAGGTCAAAATCCCATCATCGCTTCAGTTAGTTTTGGTGCTACTCGTCGTTTTTCTTTGAAACATAAAAATAAGTCAAATGCTAGAGTTAGTCTTGATTTAACTCATGGTAGTTTGTTATTAATGCAAGGAGAAACTCAACATTATTGGTTACATCAAATTCCTAAAACAAAGCGGATTGTTGAACCTAGAATCAATTTAACCTTTAGAATTATTAAATAAATTGAATGACAAAAATTTTAGTGAATTGAGATATTTTTTAACCCAACTTCCACGAAATAATTGATAATGATCATGTTATTTTATGGCGATCGCACTGAGATTTAAGCTACCTAACGGTCTTGAATTGAGCAGACGGCGTTACACTTCTAATTACAATAGATAGCGTAAACCACCGTTACGCTCCAATGAATAGTTAGATAGTGATCGCACTAGTAAGATTAGCGATCACACTAATTTTTATCTTTAAATTTTAAATAATCTTTATACCAACAAAAAACTGGTATAACCCCTCCATTGTCTGAAGAACAGACAAAACAAGCAATTCCCTCTTTTTCATATCCTAAATTAACTAAGGAACTGTTCCATGTAGCTCAGAGGGATAAACAAAACAAGCAATTCCCTCTTTTTCATACCCTAAATTAACTGCTGATTCAACTTCCTTAATGTCTATTGTATAAAAGTGATCTCCATTTCCATATAATTGAAAAAGAGGAACGACTTGATTACTTTGAGTGTAAGGCGTGTAAAAAACACTTCCTTCAGATACATAACCATAAGATTTTAACCTATCAGATTCAGAGTCCACTAAAGAACTAAGCCCTACACGGTAATAATGATCGCATTCTGCAAATTGTGACATTTTATTTAAGAGCCTGTGTGAAATGGCTAAAGTGATTATGGTAGCATCCGTCTCTTATTATCATGGAGACCTTCTGCGGATATCAACTTTGATCCCTGAAAGTATCCGACCTTCACCGCGAGTACCACAAAATTGTCCATTCGAGAATATCGGAGTATCACCTACCCCACCGCCAATCCCAAAGGTAGAAGTTCCCAAAAAAGCTGAGTAAAAAACATCAAATCCACTTGCTTTTGAGCCTGTCAACTCAACTGCAAATCCTTCAAGTCTTCTTGACTCTCCTCTAGTGCCAATAAAAGTTCCCTGATCAACAAAATTAACATCACCTATGTTTTCTAAATGTGCCATATATCTCATACCTAGATCAAGGACAGGAGGAACAAACTCTATCTGAAAGCCTTCCAAACGTCTGGATTCGTCTCTAGTACCTGCCAGTTCATCCTCCTGAAAAACTAAGTCACCAATGCCTTGTAAATGCACAAGGATTTTGAGAGTAGGAACTTGTGCTGGAAGGTTTTCAGGTGGTATTCTAACAATTGTTTGAAACAAACCTTTGACCTGTTCAGGATTATCTTTATCAAGAACTTTAACGTTCGCTAAAACGCTAAAACTCCTGTTCTCGTCAGTAATAACTGGAAACAATACCCCACTTCCTGGTGCCATGCGAAAATCGGGTTCAAATTGGCCTCCTATAGACACCCCCTCTGGTGTATCAATATTTAGCAACGCGATATCTTCAGCAAGGAACTCTCCAGGAACCCAATCAAGACTTATGAAAGCATTTTTCGATTCATCGCGAAACCCATAGCCTAAAATTTCTGGCTCGTTATTTTGAGAAGTAATTGAGGTTACACATGTTACCCAAGCCTCGATAGTTTTAGGATCTCTTTCAAATGTTGCAAAATAACCTGCAAGCGAAGAAGATTCCTGCTCTACCTGTGAAAAATTCGTTTGTGTTCTCCATCTGCTATATTCTTCTTTGAATTGCAAAGAATTGAAAGATCTTCTCCCACTTCCACCAATATCAACACCGACTGGAAAGCCCTTAACAGGGAATCTAGCACCAATATTAAGATTTTCTCCACCATTTCTCGATACCCAATTCTGGTATGTTGAAAAAGCTTCACTCTCGCCCATTTGGAAAAAGGCAAGAGAGCTAACAAAAACTTGCTCTTGTGTTACTGAGGAGATTGACTTATTGAATAAATCTCCAACTAAAACAGAGTTACAGGCTTCGATTCCCATTCTTTCTTCCTCTTTAATTACCGTTATTAAAGTTAAAACCAGCCTTCTAAGTAACTAGATTTTTACTGAGCACATATACTCATTGATCGGAGTCAGTTACTTTCACCCTGAAGGTGCAAAGCTACGGTGGATTGCTAACTTATAATTCTATCGCAATTGCGATCTAACTCCATCTAACTAGGAATATTCCAGCACTTGCTACTTAAAATTATTTTTTCATACTTTTTATCCTAAAGGCACTACTATTTTCTGTCAATATATTTGGCAAATTTATTAATAGTTTGTTACTTTTTGATCGCCCTAAATAAAAATAAAGTAGGTCGAGTAAAATGAAGTGCAATCCAATATTGAC
The DNA here is from genome assembly GCA_964634505.1 of uncultured bacterium. GTDB lineage: Bacteria > Cyanobacteriota > Cyanobacteriia > Cyanobacteriales > Cyanobacteriaceae > CAZWLZ01. The sequence continues at coordinate 11,262 of CAZWLZ010000012.1, forward strand.
AAATAATTAATCTTAATGTTGGGTTTCGTGGCTCAACCCAACCTACAATAATTAAGCTGTTTTAAGTATAATTAGGATATTTTTATTTTTAATGATCAAAAAATTTTTTACACTAAAAGTTATTATATAGAGTCAAATATTAAGAAGAATAATAGAATAATTATGACTAAAAATTCAGACATAACCGCTTCGACTCCAGCTATGGTACAAAAAGTATCATCAAACTTAAAACGTTGGGGCTTTTGGGGCTTTTGGGTACAATTGGTTTTAGGTATTATTTCTACTGTACTTTTACTTTTATCCATAACATTTTTAGGTAATGGAAATCAAGTAAATCCAGCAATTCAATTTGGTATTCTCTGTTCTTTTTCTAGTATTGTTGTTTTGACTATTGCTTTATTTGGCTTTTATTTTCGTTATCAAAAAATGGGAGATAAAATTGCTAATGTGAATCCTGATTTACGTCCCAAAAAATCTGTCACTTTAAGATTAATCAAAATTGCTTTAATTCTTAATATAATTGGTGTTGTCATCGCTATTTCTGGCGCTCAAGCAGTGATTGGAGTATCTTTACAAAAAGCCTTACGTTTATCTCCTCAATTAATTGGAGGCAATTCTGGAGATTTTGTTAATGCCTTAGATTTATTAATTATTTTGACTAATACAAATAGTGTTACTTCCCATTTTGCAGGAATTATTGCTTCGTTATTATTATTAGATAGAATTTCTAATTAATTTAATCGTAATTAATCAAAATTATTCTAAAAAATTTTATTATGCAAAAAACTCGTCTTAATATTTTATTGGTTTTAGCTTTAGAAAAAGTTAATAATTTTTTGGTCAATCCTTGGCGAACAATTTCTTTAAATATTATTTTTTTATTGTTTGGTTTTTTTATATCTTCTCTTGTCTGTAGTATTTTTGGACAAAAAGCTACTCTTGATCCAATTATTGCCTTAGGTTTATTGATTTTTACAGAAACAGTTAGTATTCTTACCTATAAACTAGATTATAAGAATAATGGTTGGGTTAAATTTTACTTTCTTAATACTCTAAAAATAGGGGTTGTTTATGGTTTATTTTTAGAAGCGGCAAAATTAAATAGTTAAAAATTTAAGATGAATCAAGTTATCAATTTATTCAAAATTTGGGAACAAAATAATTATTTTCAATCATCAGATTTTGATTATTTTTTAATAGAAGAAAAGCAAAAATTTCTGTTATCAAACTTAGGAAATAATGAAATTTTTTTTGAAACAAAAGCTAAATTATTAATTGATAGTATTAATGAATTAATGTTAATTTTTGATCAATTAAAACTTCCTAATTTTGAGCATAATTTAACGACTTTATGGAATTTTTGGCTTCCTCGGGCTATGGATTTGGGCAAAAAAAAATCAGCTTCAGATAAACCTTTTATTCAAGGTATTTTAGGAAGTCAAGGTGTAGGCAAAACTACTTTAACTACTATACTTCATTTACTTCTCAAAAAATTGGGTTATAGTACTATCGGTTTTTCTCTTGATGATTTTTATCTAACTCATGCACAAAGGGAGTTATTGAAACAAGAGGATAGTCGTTTTATTTGGCGTGGGCCTCCCGGTACTCATGATGTAGAATTAGGAATCAAAGTCTTAAATAATTTGCTTAATTGTCAATATCCTGTCGAGATACCTAGTTTTGATAAATCTCTTTTTAATGGAGATGGCGATCGCCAAAATACTCCCATCTTAATCCATAAAGCTGATATAATCTTATTTGAAGGATGGTTTGTAGGGGTAATGCCCATCGAAAAAGATATTTTTGAAAATAATCCACCAAACCCAATTATTACCCCTGAAGATATTAAATTTGCCCAAGAGGTCAATGAAAAATTAAAAACTTATTTACCATTGTGGGAAAAATTGGATAATTTAATGATTCTGTATCCTGCCGATTATCGTTGGAGTTTAGATTGGCGTAAAGAAGCCGAACATAAAATGATAGCTGAAGGTAAAACAGGAATGAATGATACACAAATAGAGGAATTTGTCAACTATTTTTGGAAATCTCTTCATCCTGAATTATTTATCAAACCATTAAAAAAGAATAATTTGGTGATTGAAATTAATTACGATCATTCCATAGGCGACATTTTAAACAATTATCTCACAGGCTAGAAGCCTGTGGCACAAAAATGAGAAAATTTAGGCAATTCTTTTTTGTAAAGACTCTAATCGTTTTTTTGCTTTAACATTTTTATCATCATACTTTAAAACATCTTGATAAGTTTCGATCGCCAAATTAATTAATTGTTTTTTTTCATAAGTATTGCCTAAATTATTTAAAACAGTTATATAATCAGGTAAAATGGCGATCGCTTCCTTATAATTACGAATAGCTAAATCATACTGTTCTTGGGAAAAATAAGCAAAACCTAAAGCATTATAAACAAGTGCCTTATTTTCAGGTTCAAGTTTTTTCTCAGCAGTTAAAGCCTTTTGCAACAACTGAATAGCTTGAACAAAAAGTTTTTTATCTAAATAAATACTCCCTAATTCATAATACTCTTGAGCAGTACCTTTTTCTTTAGTCAATTTATTCTGTAATTTAGAAAAAGTTTTTTCAATTCTAGTAGTTTTAAGAATTTGTTTAAATAGGAAAAAGGCAACAATTGCCAATAAACCTAATAAGATTGAAATATACAAAATCGGAGAAGAATCATCCATAACGAAATTAATTAAACTTGAGTAACTATTTTGATCAGAATCATTATAATTTATCCTTAAACTATATATGTAAATTTTCCTTAAGCAAAGTTAATTAATAAAATAATATCAGCCCTCACATAAAATATTGACCATTAATTATGACTAAAGCTATCAATTTAAAAGAAATAGAGGCGATCGCCAAAAAGAAAATAGAGCAACCATTTTGGGATTACTATCGTAGTGGTGCAGGAGATGAAATTACCTTAAAAAAAAATCGAAAAGCATTTAATAAATATGAATTATTACCTAAAACGTTAGTAGATGTAAGTCAAAGAGATTTAAGCACAACAATTTTAGGGCAAAAAATATCCATGCCCATCTTAATCGCACCGACAGGATTTCAATGTTTAGCACATCCTGATGGAGAAATTGCCACCGCTAAAAGTGCCGACAAAAATCAAACTATAATGGTGTTGTCAACTATGGCAACCACCAGCCTAGAAAAAGTTGCACAAAGTCAAACTACACCCTATCGATGGTTTCAATTATATCTTCATAAAGATCAACAATTGACAAAAAACTTAGTATCTAGGGCAGAAAAAGCAGGATATCAAGCCTTATGCGTAACTGTTGATACACCTTTAATCGGAAGAAGAGAAACCGATATTCGCAATCAATTTCAATTACCATCACATCTAACATTAGGGAATTTAACAGACTTACATTTTCCTGAAGTAAAGGAAGAGTCAGGTTTATTTGCTTATTTTCAAAAACAAATTTCAGCCAATGTTAAAGCAAAAGATATTGAATGGCTTAAATCAATTACGAAAATGCCCATTCTTTTAAAAGGTATTCTAAGAGCTGATGATGCCCACAAAGCCCATCAATTAGGGGTAGATGGCATTATTGTTTCTAATCATGGTGGGCGACAATTAGATGGGGCAATTGCTACAATTGATGCTTTAAGCCCCATTGTAGAAGCGGTAGGCGATAAAATGGAAATTTTGTTAGATGGAGGCATTAGAAGAGGAATAGATGTACTAAAAGCCTTATCACTAGGAGCAAAAGCCGTCTTAATCGGCAGACCAATTTTATGGGGTTTAGGCATGGATGGAGAACAAGGAGTAAATTTAGTTTTAGAATTATTAAAAAACGAATTAGATTTAGCCATGGCATTAAGTGGTTGTAATTCTATCGAACAAATAAACCCTAGTTTTGTTCAAAAGTGTTAAGTAATGGTTAATAGGTAATAGGTGAAGAAAAAATAATAAAAATTAATTTCTGTATCTGAACATTACGCAGAAGCAAAATACCTAAAATTTGATTAACACCGAATGATTAATTATGAAGATAAATTGAAATAAAACTTAACAAAACAACTACAAAATACCCAAAAGATTTAAGCTAGATTTTGACATAAATTAAAATCGATTTTATTTATCTAGTTTAGAACTCATGACTATAAAAGCAAGTGGCGGTAGTTCTTTAGCCCGTCCTCAACTTTATCAAACATTAGCAGGTTCAACCATTGTTCAAGCCGAACAACAAGATCGCTTTTTAGATAGAGGAGAGTTGACGGAATTAACATCTTATTATCAATCTGGATTTAAAAAATTGGCGATCGCCGAAATTTTAACCAAAAATTCTGAATTAATAGTTTCTCGTGCTGCCAACCGTATTTTTACGGGAGGTTCGCCCATGTCTTACTTGGAAAAACCAGTAGTAGAAGAACAAAAACAGCCCATAATGGCTATGGCTGGGGGACTTCCTAGCGATATAAAAGCCCAACAAGCATCAACCCAAACCTATGTAGAAAGTGGCGGCAAAAATAGCAGTGGCTTTTTTGGAAGTATCTTCTCTGTTTTTACCAGTTCAGGGATTGGGGCAATTCCTCCCGGATTTCGTCCCATTAGCATTTCTCGTTATGGCCCTAGTAATATGGCTAAATCCTTACGAGATTTATCTTGGTTTTTACGTTATTTGACTTATGCGATCGTCGCCGGTGATCCTAGTATCTTAGTAGTCAACGTACGTGGCTTAAAAGAAGTAATTGAAAAAGCCTGTTCCATTGATGCCACCATAGTAGCATTATTAGAAATGAGAGCTGCTTCTATTGACTATTTTAAAGCAGATCAAGAAGGGAAAGATATTGTAACTCAATATTTTGAAGTTTTAATCAACGAATTTAAAGCCCCAACTCCTAGCACTAAATTACGTCAACGTTCTAAACCTGATCAACAAGGGCTAGAATTACCTCAAAGTTACTTTAATGCAGCTGAACGCCGTCCTAAATTTGTAATGAAAACGGGACTTTCCAGTTCAGAAAAATTATCAGTAATCAAAGCGGCTTATCGTCAAGTATTTGAAAGAGATATAACTCGGGCTTACTCTCAATCAATTTCTGATCTTGAATCTAAAGTAAAAAATGGCGAAATTTCCATGAAGGAATTTGTTCGCCGTTTAGCTAAATCTCCTTTATATCGCAAACAATTTTTTGAACCTTTTATTAATTCTCGTGCTTTAGAATTAGCATTTCGCCATATATTAGGACGTGGGCCTTCTTCTCGTGAAGAAGTACAACAGTATTTTGCGATCGTTTCTACAGGCGGGTTAGGGGCTTTAGTTGATGCTTTAGTGGACTCTCAAGAATATAGCGATTATTTTGGAGAGGAAACCGTGCCTTATATTCGTGGTTTAGGGCAGGAAGCCCAAGAATGTCGTAACTGGGGTATGCAACAAGATTTGTTTAACTACAGTGCGCCTTTCCGCAAAATTCCTCAATTCATTACCACTTACGCTAAATATGATCGCCCTTTACCCGATCAACACGTTTATGGTGCTGGAAATGATCCTTTAGAGATTCAATTTGGAGCAATTTTCCCCAAAGAAACTCGTAACCCAAGTTCAGCCCCTGCACCTTTTAGCAAGGATACCAAACGAATTTTAATTCACCGTGGACCTGGCATCAATAACCAAAATAGTAATCCTCACGCCAAAGCAACCCAACCAGGTAGTTTAGGTGCTAAAGTATTTCGTTTAAATAATGAATTACCGGGTAATAATGGCAAAGGAAAAAGCATTAAATACGGTGAAAGTTCTACTCAAGCCCTTATTCGTGCTACTTATCGCCAAGTTTTTGGTCGTGATGTCTATGAAGGACAACGTATTACTGTTGCTGAAATTCGCTTAGAAAATGGAGACATTACCTTAAGAGAATTTATCAGAATTTTAGCTAAATCTGAACTTTTCTTAAAAACTTATTGGACTCCTTTCTATGTGTGTAAGGCGATCGAATATATTCATCGTCGTCTGTTAGGTCGTCCTACCTATGGACGTTCAGAAATGAATCCTTACTTTGATTTATGCTCTAAAAAAGGTTTCTATGCCTTAATTGATGCCCTAATCGATAGCCCTGAATATAACCAAGCCTTTGGCGATGATACCGTACCTTATGAACGTTATTTAACCCCAGCTGGTTTACAATCACGCACAGCAAAAGTAGGAAGTATCAGAGAAGATATTGGTCAAAGAGTTGACAAAGAAGTTACTGCAAGGTTTATTGAACTTGGACAAGTTAGTAATTTTCGTAGTCAACCAGACATTGATTTTCGGATCAATCAAGGTGTTACTCTTCAACGTCAACAAACCAAAACTTTCAAACTTACTAATTTAAGTGACAAGGTAGAAGTTAAAAACGTAATTCGTGCCGGTTATCGTCAAGTATTTGAACGAGACATCGAACCTTATGTAACTCAAGCGAATTTCACTAATCTTGAAAGTAAATTAAGTAATGGTGAAATAACTGTTAAAGAGTTTATTCAAGGCTTAGGTTGCTCTGAATTATACTTGAAAGAGTTTTATACTCCTTTCCCCAATACTAAAGTAATTGAATTAGGTACAAAACATTTCTTAGGTCGTGCGCCTTTAAATCAAAAAGAAATTCAAACCTATAATCAACTTCTTGCCAGTGAAGGGATTCGAGCATTTATTAACGCTTTAGTAAGTAGCATGGAATATTTACAACTATTTGGTGAGGATACTGTGCCTTATCGTCGTTTCCCCACTTTACCAGCGGCTAATTTCCCTAATACGGAAAGACTTTATAATAAGTTAACCAAGCAAGATGATGAGTTAGTTGTACCTAGTTTTACACCTTCTGTAAGTACTTCGGCATCGATTAACTAGATTTATTCCTAATTACATTAAAATTGAAGGGTGAGTATTCTTGTTAATTACTCACCCTCTTTATTCCTCTCAAATGTAAAAAATTATTAAGAAAGCTGCCAAAAATATTGACAAAAAATATTAATAACTTTAGGATGAAAAGCGTTAAAATGTTTATAGCTGACAAAATCGATGCCAATAGGTTGTTTTGAGCCACGAAACCCAACATTAATGCGGATGACGCTATAGATACCTTTTGTATGACATTAGAAGTTAGTAAAGAAAATGACCTTTCCAGAAAAAATAAAAGAAAAAACGATCTCTTCTCCATGTGCAGAAAATGATTATGACACAGTTTCAAACATATTTAATATATATTTGGAGACAGTGAAATTATTTGGAGATGCACTTGAGATAGTTAATAAGAGATTTAATATTCCATGTGATAGATTTTGTTTAGAAGGAAGTTTTGATGCTTTTTTAATAGAAACAAAATGCACCCAACAAGGCACATCGGCAATAGTCGATGTGCTTGTCACTATTAAATTACTCCGTCCATTGAGAAAACCAAGCGGAAATACAATTACTTGTGTAAATCCTGTTGTATCTTATCCAGATATGACTAACATCATAAATACCTTAGAAGAACAATATAAAAATGCCTGTGGGCAACCTATGATTGTTCGTTCTACTACTATTAGTATGTAAACTATTCAGCTAATGTTAGAGTGCGATCGCCAGTAGGTTGGGTTGAGCCACGAACCCCAACATTATTATCAATTATTTAGTGGGTGTTGGGTTGCACTTCGTTTAACCCAACACACTTTATTTTTATTTAGGGCGATCATACCTTATCATAAAATTATTAAACAAATTGTTATCAACTATGGTATAGCAGTCGCCAAGATGATTAGGACGTTAACAAGGGGTTTAAACCCCTTGCCTAATAGATTGAAATGTCCTAACTAACCTGCCCGTTGCTATAACTCAAACCGAACTTTTATAGGAGCTAAAAAATGGAAACACTAGAATTATGCCAGTCGATTCTTAAAACTAGTAAAACAACAACCGAAGAAGCTTTACAGCTATTTGACACCCTTGAATCGGTGAACTTAGATTTTATGTTTGGTCGTTGGCAGGGCTCTGGACTTTATACCTCTCACCCTATGGATGGCTTATTAGAAGCCTCTAATTGGTATGGTAAAGAATTTATAGATTCTGAGAATGTACATCCTTTATTGTTCTTAGATAATCATGATAAAATCATCAAAATTGCGCCGAATTACATGGCAATGAATTGGGTTTTAAAGTTGCCGATACTCAAGAATGATTTGATGAAACCTTTGCTAACATTGACCAATTCTCTCCTAAAAACCGAAAAAAGTCAAGCTAGGTTACGAATGATGGAATATAGAGGAAAAGTCAGTGCCACGATGATCTATGACTACTTGCCCATCAATGACTCTTTTAGGAAAATAGATGACCATACTGTATTGGGAATTATGGATTTTAAAGACTCGTACCAACCATTCTTTTTTCTTCTCAAGCGATGTTCTGGGCAAGTCGTTTGATGCTACCTCCATTATCCGTATGAAGTTACTTTTTGATGAAAACTTATCCCCTAAATTGCCAAGTCGTCTGAAGAATCTTTTCCCCGACTCAGTATAGAACCCATTTGAGATCTATTTTAATAAAGGAGATCGCCATAAAAATCATCACAAAACATTTAATCATCTTTCAAATTACAAAAAATAAATTTTTTGCTAATAGCTAAAACCCGTTAAAACGGGTTAAGATTCAGTCAGCTAAGGCAAACTTTAGCTTTCAGCGGAGAAATTTATTTCAATGTTTTAATGCCAGAATAATATTTACAAAAGATACCAAATGGGTTCTATAATCAGATTGTTTTATGAAGATAAAAGTTCATCGTTACTCGCTCTCTCTTAATAAACTTAATTGGCGATCAAAAAGTAACAAGTTATTAAGAAATTTGTACAACATATTGACGGGAAAATAGTAATACATTTAAGATGAAAAGCATCAAAAATAATTTAAGTTGCAAGTGCAGGACTAGTCCTAGTTAGATAGAGTTAGACTGCAATTGCGATAGAATTATAAGTTAGACTCAAATGATACGCCTTTTAAAGTTGTCTGTTTTTAGTTCTAGCCGAAATTAATCAAGCAGAAATGCATCCCTTCGTTATTGAGTGCCGAGAAAGTTGTCGGCCATCGCATTACACTCCAGTCGCGTGCGGTTGAGAGGCTAGTCATGATCACTATCATTTATTTTGAAAATTATGGAATTTATAGCTGCATCGATCATATCAACAATATTGCTCTGTCTAGGTATGGCTGCCAACATTGAAGCTGGCTATAGGACAGGTAAGCACAGACTTAAAAACTATCCAGAAGGCAAAATCCAAGGATATGACGCGGTAGAGAGTTCTATGTTTGCTCTTTTGGGTTTGATTTTGGCCTTTACTTTTACGGGAACTTTATCCCGATATGAATATCGAGTCAAGTTAGTTTTACAAGAAGCAAATGCCATTGGTACCGCCTACCTCAGACTTGACTTACTACCAAGGGATGATCAAGATAAGCTGCGTCCACTTTACAGAGAGTACACTCAATCTCGCATCGATGTATTTAAGCATTATAAAAATCGACAGTTATCTGATTCTTACTTAGCTCAAAGCTTGAAATTACAAAGTCAAATCTGGAAAATTGCTAATGCTGCTGTTCTAATAGAGAAAAATCCTGGAATCACTACTTTGGTTTTAAGCTCTACCAATGACATGATTGATATTGCCAATGAACGACTACAAGCCACTCGTACTCATCCACCAGCAATTGTTTACATTTTATTATTTACTCTTGCCTTAGCTTTAGCTTTTTTGGTTGGTCAAGATATGTCGGTCAATGAAAAGAGACCGTTATTATATATGGCAATATTCTGCTTAACCATATCTGGGATCACCTATATCATTCTTGATTTAGAAACACCTCGACTTGGACTGATAACGATTCATTCAGGCGACAAGGTACTTGTAGAAACTTTAGAAGGTATGCAGTAAGTTTTTAGAGTCGTTCAAGGCAGCAATTCATCATCATAAAAATAAAAATATTGCTTATCAACAATTTGGTAATAGTATTGTAATTGATAGTTTAAAAGTTATTATCAAAAATATTACTAATTTTGAAATTATCATCATTATTAATGGTTTGTACTATTTTAATTTTTAATTGACAATTTTATTAAAAGTTCTTTTCTGAGCTATATTAATTAATACAAATAATAGCTTATGATAACAGGATAAAACCTAAAGGCGATCGCCATTATCCGACTTATACTTACTATTGCAAAAATTTTATCCTAGCCAAAATTTACCATTTTTATTATTATTTTATAATTTATGATTTACGAAGTAGAAAAAAAAGTAGCAATTTCTGCCGTGATAGACGCCGCTAAAGTTTGTCAAAAAGTTAGAGAAGATATACCTTCTGCTATACAAAAAGAAGATAAAAGTCCCGTTACGGTTGCCGATTTTGGCGCACAAGCTGTTATTTGTAAGGCTTTAAAAGATGTTTTTCCTCACGATATGATTGTAGGAGAAGAGGATGCCACTGTTTTAAGACAATCTGATCAAGTTGATATTATTAATAAAGTCACTGATTATGTTAATTTTGTCCTACCGAATGCTACATCTGATCAGGTTTTAGATTGGATTGATTATGGTAATGGGAAGGTAAGTAACAGATTCTGGACACTTGATCCAATTGATGGCACAAAAGGATTTTTACGTCAAGATCAATATGCGATCGCCTTAGCTTTAATTGATGATGGTGAGGTTAAATTAGGTATTATGGGTTGCCCTGCTTTATATTTATCTGAGGGGGAGATGGGTTGGTTATTCCTCGCTATTAAAGGGCAAGGTGCTTATAAAATGCCTTTAAATGGTGGCGATTTTACTAAATTACAAGTGGTTAATAATGACGATATTGCTCGTTTTCGTTTCGTGGAAAGTGTAGAAGCTAGTCACGGTGATCAAGAAAAACAAGTGGCGATCGCCAAAAAAATTGGCATTACTACAGAGTCGGTAAGAGTCGATTCTCAAGCTAAATACGGCATCGTAGCATCCGGAGAAGCCGCTCTTTATTTAAGGCTACCATCGCCCAAATATCCTGATTACAGAGAGAATATTTGGGATCATGCAGCAGGAACAATTATTGTTGAAGAAGCTGGTGGTAAAGTTACTGATATGTATGGTAAATCTTTAGATTTTATTACCGATATTAAAATGAATGATAATCGAGGGATTGTAGTAACTAATGGCAACATTCATGATTTAGTTTTGGCTGCAATTCATGATTAGTTTTTTAAGGTTGGGGTGTTGGGGAGTTTGGGGGATTAAACTCTAACATTCCCCTTTGTTAAGATGGATCACAGGCAGGATGCCAGTGCCACAAAAGTTCTTATTTCCCCTTCTCAAGGGGGTTAGGGGG
>CAZWLZ010000013.1:0-21463 GCA_964634505.1 uncultured bacterium
GGCATAATTATTAAATCTCCATTTGCATTTCTTTCAAATCTCAATTCCCGGTTGTTTTGACATAGCTGAAAAAACTGATCATCAGTCATTTCTATTAATGATTTCAAATTGACAGTTAAAGCATTCATAGTCATATCCTCATTGAATGTTTAGGGAGAAATTTTAACTATATAATATCCTACTATATATTATTAGTTACCCATTTTTATATTCCTGATAACTCAAATTTAAGAGGTTGTTTAAATGAAATTGAGTGAATTATTACACGAAAAACGTCAAGATATTCTGGCGATCGCCGACAAGCATGGAGCTTTTAATGTTAGAGTTTTTGGCTCAGTGGCAAGGGGTGAAGAGACGCAAAAGAGTGATATTGATTTTTTAGTGGATTATGATTTAAAAAAAATTTCAGCTTGGTTTCCTGGTGGATTGCTAATGGATTTACAAGATTTGTTAGGGTGTAAAGTGGATATTGTTACAGAGAAAGGATTAAGTCATTTGATTAAGGATCAAGTTTTAAGGGAGGCAAAATCTCTGTGATTACAGATAAAGATAAGGTTTATCTTGAGCATATTTTGGAATGTATTACTAAAATCAAACAATATACCCAAAAGGTCGTGAATATTTCTTAGAAAATGATTTAATTTAAGATGCTGTTTTGCGGCGTTTACAAACGATGGCTGAATCTACTCAGAGACTTTCAAATGATTTTAAGGTAAAAGTTCTTGAAGTTGATTGGCGAGGTTTGTCAGGATTTAGAAATGTTTTAGTTCATGATTATTTGGGAGGTATTGATCTGGAAATGACTTGGGATATAATTGAAAATTATTTACCCGATTTTGAGAGGATAATTATCGCTAAATTAGAACTTTTTTAGTAAATTTTTTCGTAAGCAGAAAGAAATGATCGAAATCGTAGAACAATCTATGATATTTTAAACTAAAAAAGGGGCTTCGCACCCCTTGATTTTTCTCTCTGTAATGATTGATTTAATTATCAATAAGAGACAAATTGCCCCATTTTGGATCTAAATTAATTTGAGTTAAAATATGACCAGCTATCATTTCTAAATCTTCTTTATTTAAATTTTTCATTTCAGGCCAAAGATCAGTTCGATCAGTATTTGGATGATATAAAGAAAGGTCTTGTTCCCCATCGTAAGAAACAGGATGTTCAATATAATCAACTATAGCTAGTAAATTGTTTCTTGAAGGTTCAGCGCCTTCTAAAACTTCTTTACTTAAACTTACAGTAGGATTAGTTTTGGTTTTGCCTTGAAAATGACACTGAGCGCAAGTATCCACAAACAATTTTTTACCGACTTGTGCTTCTTTATTACTTAAAACAATGGTTTCTCCTTTGTCATTTAAAGGCACAGTACGATAAACTTCTTTAATATCTAAAGCAGAAGCTGAACTAATTTGCAACTGCCATGCGAAAAAAACGGTAGTAAAAACAATTAAGATTAATCTTTTTAACATGATTCTTTAGAAATATATCTCCTTTATAAATAGTTATCATATATCAAGATAACGCCCTAGTTATTTTCTCTTAAAAAAACAGTTTTTTTCTTGAATTAATATTAAATTTTGTTAAATTATATGAACGAAAATATAAATTTATTACTTCTTGATGTACCACAAAAAATAAAGAGAATTTACAACAAAAAAAATTACAATAGTAATCTTACAATTAAAAAAATTAAATGTTAATAAACTCTCAGGAATTACCAAAAGATCAAAATCATCTTAATTTAAGAAGTTGGATTTGGCGTGGCTGGCAAATTAACTATGCATTTCAAAGAGTTGCTAATAATTATCAAGGTGTTGATATTCCGATCATTTTATTACATGGTTTTGGTGCATCCATTGGCCATTGGCGGAAAAATATTCCTGTATTAAGAGAAAAACACACAGTTTACGCTTTAGATTTGCTTGGTTTTGGGGCATCTCAAAAAGTTTATACTTCCTATCAAGTGGATTTATGGGCAAGTCAAATTTATGATTTTTGGCGATCGTTTATCAATACCCCTGTCATTTTAATTGGTAATTCTATTGGGTCATTAATTGCTTTAGAATTAGCGGTAAATTACCCTCAAATGGCTACGGGTTTAGTGATGTTAACCCTCCCGGATGTTAACCAAAAACAAGCCATGATTCCTAAATTTTTACGTCCTGTGGTAACCACTATCGAAAATGTAATTGCCAATCCTTGGTTAATTAGAATAATTTTTTATTATGTCCGTAATCCTAAAATTATTCGTAATGCTTTAAAATTTGCTTATGTTGATCAATCAGCAGTAACTGATGAGTTAGTAGAAATTATTTGTCAACCAACTCAAGATAAAGGAGCAGCTAGAACTTTAATCGCATTAACCAAATCTAGTAATAAAGCTAAATTTTCCCCTAGTGTTAAATCACTTCTAAAACCCTTAGAAATACCTACTCTTTTACTTTGGGGTAGTGGCGATCGCCTAATTCCACCCATGGCCATCCCAAAATTAAGCAAAAAAAAAGCAAATATTAACTTACAATTATTAAAAGAACGAGGTCATTGTATTCACGATGAATCACCTGATCAATTCCATCAAATCTTTTGGCAATGGCGTGAAGAAAACTTAAATTTTTATGATAGATAATCGATAATTATTATATTAATTAATTAATAAAAACTGTGTTCAAACCAATTTCTGACTTAATTAAATCTATTGCAAATGATCCCAAAGGCTTAATCCTTAACCGTTATAAATTAAAAAATTTATTAGGGCAAGGTGCCATGGGTGAGGTTTACTGTGCAGAAGATACGAACCTTGGTAACACTCTTGTAGCGATTAAATTTTTATCCCATTCTTTGCTTGATGAAAAAATGCGTACTAGATTTGAGAGAGAAGCAAAAATAAGTGCCTTATTAGGAGAACAAAGTTTACACATTGTCAAAGTTAAAGATTATGGTTTAAATCAAGATAAAATTCCTTTTTATGTAATGGAACTTTTACGGGGTTATACCTTAGATAGAATCATCAAAAAACAATCTTTTTCGGTAGCTCAATTTTTGTCTTTTACTCGCCAAATGTGCTTAGCCTTAGAATGTGCTCATAATGGTATTTTAGTCAATGGACAATTATGCCCAATTATTCATCGTGATATTAAACCAAGTAATATTTTTGTAATTCCGGATACAGAATTAGGAGAATTAATAAAAATTTTAGATTTTGGCATTGCCCAAGTAATAAATCCTCTTCAATCAGGAACTCAAACTTTTATGGGGACACCCGAATATTGTTCCCCAGAACAAATGGCCGAAAAAGAGTTAGATAATCGATCAGATATTTATAGTTTAGGCATTACTATGTATGAAATGTTAACGAAAGAAATGCCTATTAAAGCTAGTAAACATAGTTTTAAGGGTTGGTTAGATGCTCATCACCAATTTACACCAAAACCTCTTCCTTCCTACTTAAAATTGCCTGAGGAATTAGAAAAAATTATTATGCAATGTTTAGCAAAATCTCCTGAAGACAGACCGCAAAGTATAGCAGACATTTTAAAAATAATTACGCCATTAAATAGACAATATAATGCCGATAAACCAATTTCTTATCAGGAGAAAAAAACTCCTATTGTCGAGAATTTATCATTACAAGAAATTTATCGTAAAAGTACATGGCCTATCAACAAGCCTCAAAAAAAGATAGTTTTTCCTCTATTAACAGAAAATAAAGAAGGTAAATTTGCTAGTTTATGGACTATGTTAGAGAAAGAAGAAATTAAAATGTTTGATCCTAATTTAACTTTTTGTTACAGTCATTTTTTATTTCAAAAATCACCTCATCCAATGATTCTTTGGATCAATCTTTTATATATTAAAAATTATGAACCCAAATGGCTACCTTCTTATTTAGATTTAAAGACTAATTTAGGTTATAATATCGTGCTTAATTTAATCCAAGCAAAAATTTACCATATTCTTTTATTTGAGTTGGAAAAAGGTGATAAATGTCAAGAAATATTAAATATTCCTCTTTCTCATGGCAAAATTCAACAGTTAGAAATGTATTTAGAAAAAAGTAGTTCTTGGAAAGGACAATTACAACCTCTGGTTAGTAAGCAAAAATTAAAGCAACAGTTTGAACAAATTAAGGATACTATTTTAGTTGCTATTCAAAAAGCAAAATCTAATTGAAGATTACTCACAAAAAAAGAAACTGATAAGATATTTGGACTCAGCTATTAGTAATGTAATTTTTCATTTTTAATTACCTTTCATCTTTAACAGTTCTTTAGTTTTTTCTTCGTTGATTGTGATTTGCATTTTTATTTTTTTAGAAAATAATTATTTCTTCAATATAAGTTCTTTTTGCTTTTTGACCACCTTTTTTCGCAAAAAAAAGAAAAAAACTATAAAAGTTCTTTAAATTGTGTAATAGTTAAACCTGAATTTTTGATAAAGGTTGCCATTGTATAAGCATTAATAGGATTTGCTCTCGGAATTGTAACAATATGTTTTCCATTCGTCATGGTGATATGTTTTCCTTTGCGAATAATTTTAAACCCGATTTTTTCAAAGGCTTTAATTGCTCTTAAATGATTGATACCTGGAAGATTAGGCATAATTTTGTTCAACCTCGAAGTAAATAGATTCAATGCCCTGATTTAATTCGGCTTTTACTTCTAAATAAACAGCAAGGGCATCTTGGATATTTTCAATGGCTTCTTCTTTTGTATCCACTTGGAAAACACAACCAAGTAAATCAGGACACCAAACATGATAGCCTTCTTGTATTTTTTGCAAATTCATTTGATAACGCATAATTTTATCTATAAATTTAACCTTAACTAAATTAATTATAATATTATTGAAGAATTGATTGCCATTTCCAATATCAGAATTTAAGACATTATTTTTCTGACTTCTTGAATGGGTAAATCTAAAGCCTCAGCAATTTGTTCCGCATTTAACCCTAATGTAACTAAACGGCGAATAGTCTCTCGTTTGGTTTTCTTTTGTGCTGATTCAATTAAAAGGCGATCGTCTGTAATAACATCCTCATTTTCTTCAATTTCAGGATGATGAGAATTAGGACAAAAATTAAGTTTATCTATTTGATTACTATTTTGGTATCTTAGGAACAAGCTAATCTTTTTAGTAGAAGTCGGATAAAACACAAATTGATTTTTTGTGTTGCATTGAATAGTGTTCTTTCACAATTTTTAACTAAATTTTTACATCTTTCCATCCAAGCATTTGAGCGTTCAATTACCCATCTTGCTTTAACCACTACAAATCCAAATTTTCCTTGTGCTTTTTTTTCTCAGGTGATATTTTTGCGGATCTTTCAATTCGGATCTTTTGCTGTATTTGTGGATAAATTTTTTTCAATTCTGCCATGATGAAATTAGGATGATAACCATGATCTAACAAAATTGTTATTTAATGAGTTCCCATTCTTTATCTGTCAGACTACTAGAATAAATCATTGTCAAAGTTATATCAGTGGTCATTACTTTTAGGACATCTCCAAATTTTATAAACCATTCAAAGTAAGGATTTCATTTTTGAATTTTATCATAGAATGTCCTAATTGTCTCGAGCATTGCTATATCAATATTTTCTCATAATATTATACAAGATATCAAATGGGTTCTATATTCCCTGTTTAAAATCAAAAATCACCACACCCTATTAACCATTACCTACCTATTACCTATTACCTATTACCTATTACCTATTACTTATTACCTATTACCCATTACCTAAAACCTCAGTTAATTTAAAACTTGTACCCTAACAGGGGCAGTTCCACTACCTAATAAACCGATAACACCAGCTGCACCTCTTGATAAATCAATGATTCGGCCGCCAGTAAAAGGGCCCCTGTCATTAATTCTCACCACTACCGATTTACCATTATTAACATTGGTTACTTTTACTCTAGTGCCAAAAGGTAAATAACGATGGGCAGCAGTAAAAGCATTTTGATTAAATCTTTCACCATTAGCGGTGCGTCTTCCATGAAAACCAGGCCCATACCAAGAAGCAAAACCTTTATAGCCTCTTAAAATCCTTTTAACTCCTCTGCTAATTGGATTTTCTCTTTGATTAGAAACCAATTTTACTTTGGTTTTTTTATTAGAAGTTAATCTGGCGTTTTGTTGTGTTGATTTTTTATTAACTGCTTGAGAAGTTGGTCGTCCTGCAACTTCTTTTAACACAACAGTTGAACCAAATAGTCTTCTTAATCTATTAGTGGCTTGAAGTGCATCTAAGTCTAAATTGTTGGTAGTATCAGGTAATATTACCTGACTATCCATATTGACTATTAACTCATTTTTGTGTTTGATTATGTATGATTGGCTACTTTTTTGCCAATTAACAGTTATTTGATTTCCGTCTGCTTGATTTTGATTTAATTTTTCTAGTTGATAAGCTAGATTTTCTGCTCTTTGTAAACTATTTTGATTCTTATTGGGGAGAAAAGTCAAAAAAGGCATTCCTTGAAAATAGAGCGTTATTACGTTTTTGTTTTCCAACTGATGTTGATATATTTTCGTTGTGAGAAATTCTTTGAGTGGATTTGTTGAATTATAAGCGATAGATGAGGTTTCTGGTGATTGTATTTGTAATGCGTGAGTTTGTGAATTGGGATTAAAGAAAGTTCCTATACTAAGAATTGTAGTAATAGTACTAATGATTAATTGAAAGTTTTTGTTGTTCATAATTTTTCCTATATGTTTGAGTTGGGCTTTATATTCAAAAATTCTTTTGTAATACCCTTTTTTTCCTCGCAAAATTTAATTCACGTTGTTTACTTCATATAAATTAACATACTTTTTTTAAATGTCAAGAAAGTATATTTTATGAATTAAATAAGTTTAAATTAGATTTGTTTATGAACGTTGACAAATTTATTATTAATAGTTATTCTAGTAAGATTGCTTAATTGACAAGTATTGTATGACACTTAAGTAAAACTAATCATTCAAAATCTTAAATTATTAATAATCTTTAATGAATAGGTTATTAACATCGAAAAAGACTTTTTTTTTTCTTAATTAAGATTAGAAATACTGATAATATTAAGTTATTTAATAATAATAAAAAGATATTTTTATCAAATACAATGGATTATAAAGAAGCGGGTGTTGATATTGAAGCTGGGCGTAATTTTGTTAGTGATATTAAAAAAACCGTTGAAAGCACTTATCGTAAGGAAGTTTTAGGCGGTTTAGGCGGTTTTGGTGGCTGTTTTGCTATTCCGTCAGGTTATACAAATCCTATCTTGGTTTCAGGCACTGATGGAGTTGGCACCAAGTTAAAAATTGCCCAAGAATTAAATTGTCATCATACTGTTGGTATTGATTTGGTGGCTATGTGTGTTAATGATATTTTAACTAGTGGCGCTGAGCCTTTATTTTTCCTTGATTATCTGGCTACTGGTAAACTTAATCCTTCCCAATTAGCTTTGGTTATTGATGGTATTGCTGAAGGTTGTCGTCAAAGTGGTTGTGCTTTATTGGGCGGTGAAACGGCAGAAATGCCAGGCTTTTATCAGTTGGGTGAGTACGATTTGGCTGGTTTTGCTGTGGGTATTGTGGAAAAAAGTAAGATGTTAAATGGTTTACAAGTTCAAATTGGTGATGTAGCGATCGCCATTTCTAGTAGTGGTGTTCATAGTAATGGCTTTTCTTTGGTGCGAAAAATCATCACTGATAATAATCTAAGTTGGGATGAAAAACCATCTCTATTAGGGGGTTTAAGTATCGGAGAAGCGTTAATAACTCCTACTAAAATTTATGTCAAACCTATTTTAGATGCTTTAAAAATGGGCTTTGATATTCATGGGATGGCACATATAACGGGGGGAGGTTTACCTGAAAATTTACCTCGTTGTTTAAATGAAAATCAATCAATTTCTATTAATACTAAAAATTGGTCGATTCCGCCTCTTTTTCAATGGTTAGCAAATACGGGCAATATTCAGGAAAAAGAAATGTTTAATACTTTTAATATGGGTATTGGTTTTGTTGTTATCATACCCAAAAATATTATTGAATTGATGATAAATCACTTCCAAAATTATAGTATTGATGCTTTTTTAATCGGAGAAGTGATAGAAGGAAATGGCCAATTAATTATTAAAGATTGAATAATAAGTAGTGTTAATAAAAAATTTATCTCTGTTTAAAAGAGTAATTAATTGATGCCAAACCCAATAATCATCTGGTTTAATTTTTAAGGCTTGATAATAATTTTCTTGGCATTTTTCCCATAGTTGTAAAGATTGATAGCAATCACCTTTGCGATAATAACTCCAATAATCTTGAGGGCGTAATCTTAAAGCTAAATCATAATTGGCGATCGCCAAATTATATTCTTTATTTAATCGTAAAGCTTCTGCTAATCGAAAAATTGCCCAATAATCTTGAGGATAATTAATTATTAATTTGGCAAAACATTCCCTTGCCAATTGATATTGATTTAGTTTTTTGGTGTAAAGATAACCCAAATCATACCATGCCCAATAATTCTTAGGATCGATGGCGATCGCCATTTTATAACTAGAAATAGCTTCCGTCAAATTATCCAATTTTTCTAAAATAAAACCTTTTTGATACCAAGAATAATAATCATGAGGATGATAAGATAGGGCTTTCTCATAACAAATTAAAGCATCACGATATAATTGTTTTTCCGTTAGAAATTCGCCTTGATGATACCAAGAAGCATAACTATCAGGGCGACATTCAAGATGACGATAAATGGTATTAAAATGATTATTGACCATAGATTTTGCTTTTTTCACATCTAATAAGTTTATATTAACTTATTGAAATAATAAAATAACATTATTTAATGTAATATTTTTAACTTGTTAACTTTTTACTAGGAGATTTATTGTAGGCAATGCACACCCTACTAAAAATCTCCCTAACATCCTAACACCCTAACAACCTTAAGGGTTAAATATCCATAGGTAAAAACTCCTCTTTTAATTCCCTTGCCATTAAATTTTTAACAGCTTCTTTCGGGGTAATTTTCCCCGACAATAACTTATAAACTTCATGAGAAATTGGGATAGGAATTTGATATTTATTAGCTAACTTCACCAATACATTAGTAGTATTAATGCCTTCAGCCGTGCCTTCGAGAGAAGATAAAATTTCCTGTAAAGATTTACCTTGAGAAAGGCCATAACCCACTTGATAATTACGAGAAAGATGCCCATCACAAGTAGCTAATAAATCACCCAAACCCGATAAACCAAAAAAAGTTTCCTTACAAGCACCCAAACATTCTCCTACTCTAATCATTTCAGGTAATGCCCTAGTTAATAAGGCAGCTTTCGCATTTTTTCCTAAATTTAAACCATCACAAACACCTGCGGCGATCGCCATCACATTTTTTAAAGTTCCTCCCAATTCCGTACCAATGGGATCATTATTAGCATATACTCTAAAAGTATCAGATGCGAACATTTCTTGAATTAAAAATAAGGCTTCTTGATTGTGACTTGAAACCACCGTAGCGGCAGGTAAGCCATATTTGATCTCTTTTGACAAATTAGGACCACAAAGTACCACAATGGAATGATTAGGTAAGTTTCCTTGCCAAATTTGGGAAGGGGTGCAGATACTTTCATTGTCTAATCCTTTAGTAGCACTAACAATAATAGTATGATTGGGAATAATGCTTAATTGTAATAGTTGACTGATAGGCTTAACCCCTTGCATAGAGACAGCAGAAATAATAACATCAGCATCCCTAACCAGAGTAGGCAAATCTTGGTCACTGTTTCGACTCCAGATATGATAAAGATAGTTATTATTTGTTAATAAATAACCCAAAGTTTCGCCCCAAACACCGCCACCAATAATCACAATTTTAGGATTTTCCATCGTCAATTTTGCTACAATTTGTTAATATTACAATGTGTTTATTTTAGATTAATATCTTCCTTGAAAAATAAAACTTGATGTTCAGAGAGTTGATTGGCGATCGGCAAAATAAATCATTAAATATGTAGGTTGAGTTGAGATGATAAAAACCAACATTTCCTTTTTTCTTCCTTATAAAATCGGTGTTGTCACTTCATCAGAGAAGGCGATCGTAGTAACTTGACAATTAGCCAAAAATACAGTTATGATGTCTATACAAGATTAGCGATCAAACTTTCAACTAGTCTAAAACATTGACCTATTAACCCATTTCAAGAGATATATCCAATGTCATTAGAGTTTTTACCCATAGTACAGAATATTGAATATGTTAGCTCAAAGATTAAGAGTGCAGTTAACGATTACTTAAAACTTGTGAAATCTTTGGATGAGAAAGTAAATCAGTTGGCTGAGTCACAACTGAATTCTGCACTCGATTTTCTAAGACAAGCTCGAAATTCTGATCTACCGAAGGTTCGCTATGACTGTCTGAATTCTGCAAGAGTTGCTTTTACCACTTCACTTCATTTAGAAGAAGGTGAGAGATTAGTTATTGCCTACATCGGCTTGGCACTATGCTTTAATCAGCTTGGTGACTGGAATAATTTTGTGTCAACACTGAAGCAATTTTCAGAAAAGAAAATAAATATCAGGTCTTTTAAGGGAGCGATTAGCGAGAAAATGGGTTTAAATGAGACGGGTAATTCGATGCGCATATTAGGAGTTGACAAGGCATTTACTCCCCGTGAGTTTGATCATTTACCTTCGAGAAAATTTCTTGTAGCAGTTGGTGGCGTTAGTCGAAGACAAGATAAAATCTGGGATTTGCAGGAAGAAGCTAAAATACTAGCACTAAAATTTGGTTGCTAATCTTTTAGTGCGATTGCCATCATCTTGTTGATTTAACTTTAAAAATACCTTATGCCCACTTTATCAAGCTTCTATGGAATAAAAATTACAATGAACTATAACGATCACAATCCGCCTCATATCCATGTTGAGTATCAAGATTATGAAGCGATTATAATTATTAAAACAGGTGAAGTTTGTGGTCAAATGCCCAAAAGAGGACTAAACTTAATATGGGAGTGGCTCAATCTACACCAATCTGAACTATTGGAGAACTGGGAAAATGCACGTCAAAGAAAACCTCTTAACAGAATCGATCCTCTTCCCTAAAAAGGATTTATTACTTCATGTTGTCTCAGTGGAATACCTAGATAACTATCAATTAAAGCTAAGGTTTAATAATGGAATAGAAGGGATTGTAGATTTAGAACAAGAATTGTACGGCGAAATCTTTGAACCCTTGAAAGATAAAAGTTTATTTCAAAAGGTATTTGTAACTAGTCGGACTATAGAATGGCAAAATGGAGCAGACTTTGCCCCTGAGTTTTTATTGGAAATCGCTTTTGATAAGAAATCTGTTAGCAAGTCTGATTTGTAAGGATAATGGCGATCTCCATCATCTTGTTGATTAAACTTTAAAATGGCGATCGTTTGTGTGTGTTAAGTGAGATCTAGTAAATGTAGTGCGATCGCAGTTTCGTCGGTTAGGTTGACAGTATAAATACTGAAATCGGCTACTAAAATCGGATCAAAGTGGCGATCGCATAACAAAACTTATAGTTGTTTCAGTAATTTGTCGTAATTGCTATGGGAACCAATCCAAAACCAAACAATGCTTTCAGAGTCTTTCATTACATCAACAGCACGCCAACCAATACCTACTCGGACAGAATAAACGGTTTGCCTTGTATTGAGTTTTTTGAATTCTAAACTGGGATGAAATGGATTTTGTTTCCATAGCTTATAATTTTTTCGGGCGGTTTCCTTTACTATTCCAGGTAATACAGAAAAACATTGAATAAATTCATCAGTTAGTTCTGATTTCATAATTGATCAAAACCGATTTTCTTGGTTTTACCATTAATAGAATCTCTCAAAGCTTTTGCCGCTAATTCTTCTAATTTACTATGCTGAGGTTGAGATAGACTTTGCTGCCATTTTAGTTCATTTTCAATGTCTTCTATTAGTTGTTTGGCTAGTTCACTTTGTAAGTCATCAGGTAAGTTTTGAGCTTTATTAAAGGCTTCTGTTAGTAAGGTATTCATAGGTTAATGGTATTTAATTAGAAAAGAATTATTTTTATTATAGCCTGAGTTTTTATCGGCTGTGTGTAAATTCAAGATCGCCTCTTACAAAATGATTGTTACCTCAAATCTCATCAACATAAAACGAAATCGCCGATCTTGTAGGTTGGGCGGAGGTGACGAAATCTAACAAATCGTTTACAATAACTGTTAGATAGATTCTATAAGGAGCAATAATAAGATGTTAGTTCGTTATGCTTTAAGTGATTATATCCATAAGGCGATCGCCATATCAGAAATTGAACAACTAGAAGATGGCACTTATGTGGGTAAAATTCCGAACTGTCAAGGATTAATTGCTTTTGGTGACACCTTATGCGAATGCCAAAGACAGTTATGCTCCACTTTAGAAGATTGGATTTTAGTGGGATTAAAACTAGGTCATATTTTACCTGTAATTGCTGGAATTAATCTTAATCAGGAGTGCTAAAATGTGAGTCATTTGAATCCATGTAAAAAAAGAGATTTTATCAAAAAACTAAGAAAATTAGGCTTTGAACAACCAAGATCAGGTACAAGACATCAATTTATGATTTATCAACAATATCGTCTTACCATACCCTCTAATTCTTAATATTCCGTGCCTCAATTGAAAATGATGATCAAGGAAGTTGAAAATATTATGTCTCGTGAAATAACGATTGATGAATGGAATGATCTTTAAATGGAGATCGCCATCATCTGTTGATTAAACTTTAAAAGGGCGATCGTTTTGGTATTTGAAAAGGAGATCGCCAATTTTGTAGAAAACTTGATGGTGATATAATTTAGATAAAGAATGTATAAAAAAGGAAAAAACAGCCGTGAATCAAGCAGAAATTACAGATTCTTTGCTAACTAGCACAGGTTTCTATCGCCTCTTTCAAACCTTACCACTAGAAATCCGACAAGGCTTTCTACAACTTTTATTTCAAAATAATTCCTCTGAATTAGAAGACTTTATCCTTTATTTAGCTTGTGAAAATTCTCGAAAAGAAGGATTTTTATCTGAATCAGAATCTCAATCTCTCTTGGAGAGTTTGCCTCAATGAAATATCAAATTGCCAAACGCTTCAAAAAAGATTTAGATAAAATTAACGACCAAAAAATTCTCGCAAAAGTTAGAAAATGTATTGAAGCAATTGGAACTTCTCAATCACTACCTGAAATACCCGATATTGAAGCACTAAAAGGCTTCTTGGGATATTATCGCATTAAATTTGACCACAGCTATCGTATTGGAATTTTTTGGAATGGCGAAGTTATCGAAATTCTCAAAATAGAGAGTCGAGAAGGATTTTACAAAAATTTTCCTCAGAAATAAGGCGATCGCCAAAATCTGTAGATTAAACTTTAAAATGGCGATCAGGTATTTCTACTCCAGATTTGAGAAGAATTGAAGAAATATCTTAACTAACCCATCCATTTTCGTTGCTATAGCAGAATTATTTTTTCACCTTAATCCATTTTTCAATGATAATTTCAATTTCATTAACACTACAAGGCTTTGATAAATAGCTATTCATTCCAGCATCTATACATTTTTCTTTATCTGTTTCCATCGCAAAAGCAGTCAAACCAATAATAATTAAGTCTTTAGTTTGATCATTTTGACGAATGGCACGAGTAGCATCATAACCATCTAAAATGGGCATTTGACAATCCATAAAAATTAAATCATAGGATTTTTCTTGAAGTAAATCTAAAGCCATTTGTCCATTTTCAGCTATATCACATTGATAGCCTATTTTTCTTAGCTGATGTTTAACCACTATTTGATTAACTTTATTATCTTCCACTAAGAGGATTTTTTCTTGTTTTGTAATAACTTTTGTTTCCATAATATTTTCTTGATTTTCACTTTGTAATGATTCAGCCGATAAATCATTTAATGATTTGAGATTAACCGTAAACCAAAAAGTTGAACCTTGATCAATATTACTTTCAATACCAATATTACCACCCATTAACTCTACTAATTTTTTACAAATAGATAAACCTAATCCAGTGCCTTGAAAAGTTTTAGTGGTGGAATTTTCTACTTGAGAAAAGGGCAAAAATAATTTTTTCTGATCTTCTGACGAGATACCAATGCCACTATCTTCAATGGCAAAATATAGCTTGATTTCGTCTTCTTTGGGGTTTGTTTGTGTGTTTAATTGTGCTAAATCTTCCTTAGAAAGGATGTGGTTTTGATTTTCCTCCTTAAAAAGAGGTTTCGTTTTAATATCTAAGAAAGTACTATATTTATCAATAATAATTTTTATTTTGCCATGGGCGGTAAATTTTACGGCATTCCCGATTAAATTAAGTAAAACTTGCTTTAAACGTTGACAATCTCCTAAATATTTAATGGGTAAATCCTTTCTTATATCTAATTCTAGGTTTAAATCTTTTTGTTTTAAAGTAAAATTAAATAAATTTGTAACTTCTTTTACTATATCTTGTAGTATAAACTCTGTTAAATAAAGCTCAATTTTTCCTGCTTCAAGTTTGGACAAATCTAAAATATCATTAATTAAATTAAGGAGACTTTTGCCACTAGATTGAATAATACTTAGATAGTCTTTTTGTTCTTCTGTTAAATTGGTAAAAGATAACATTTCAGCCATAGCCACAACGCCATTCATAGGGGTGCGAATTTCGTGACTCATGTTAGCTAAAAAAGAACTTTTTGCTTCCGTTGCCTGATGAGCAATATCTCTTTGTTTTTTTAATTCTGCCAATAATAATCCTTGTTGAATGGCGATCGTAATTTGCAAACTCACTTCATTTAAAAAGCTAATTTCACTGTTTTTCCAGTAATGTATTTCTTTACAAAAATGGGTAACTAAGACTCCCCATAATGGATTTTTTACACTGTCAATAATAATAGGAATTGTCACAATAGATTTAACTTGAAACTGTTCGAGTATTTCTCGATGACAAGGAGTAAGATTAGCTTCATCGACATTGTTAACAATTTGTTTTCGGCAATTAATTATATATTCTTCACGATTTTTTGAATCTTCAAAAAAAGTATCTGTGATATTTAAACCTAAACTTTTAAAAAAAGGATTATTTACGGCCTCAGCGACAATTTTTCCTTCTCCTAATTCATTTAATCTATAAATTAAAACTCGATCACAAAGTAAATATTCTTTTATTTCTGTTACTGAAGTTTGAATAATGTCATCTAAATCTAAAGATTTACGAATATTTAAACTAATTTTTGATAAGAGATTTTTTTGTAATTGAATTTCTTTTAATTGAGATGCTAAACGTACTTTATAAAAGTTTTCTTTAAGTATTTGGGCAAAATTATTCAATAAAATATTTTCTTTTAAAAGATAATCACTGACACCGTTTTTAAACGCATCTACTACCAATTTTTCGTTCCCAAAACTGGTCATTAAAATTATACAAGTGGTATTTGATTTTTTAAATGTTTGATAGTTTTTGATTAATTCAATTCCATTAAGATCGGGAAGCATATAATCAGTAACGATAATATCTACTTCTTTCTTTTTTAAAAAATTTAATGCTTCTTGAGCTGTTTTTGCAGTATAAACCTTAAATGGAGAATTTTGATCTTTACTAAGAAATTTTTGATGAATTTTTAAATCTAATTCTGAATCATCAATTAATAAAACTTCTATTACTTCTTGTGATAAATTAAATTGTTGAGAGTCAGTTAAACTAATAAGGCGATAAATGGTATTAATGAATTTGTGAAAATCTAAATCACTTTTCACCAAATAATCTTGAATATTTTGTTTCATACCTTGAAGGGCGATCGCCTCATTTCCTAAACCAGTCATCATAATAATAGGAACTTCTGGGAATTGATCTAATTTTTTGATTTCGGAGATTAATTTTAAACCATTCATATCAGGAAGAGAATAATCAACAATCACAAAATGGGGTTTTTTATCCCGAAAAAGCACTAATCCTTCTGTAGCGGTTTCAGCGTATTCTATCTGATAGTAATACACTTGATCTTTTTGTAAAAATCTTTGATAAAGTTCAAAATCAGCTAAAGAATCTTCAATAATTAAAATATGATAAATTTCAGATTTACAGTCAAGATCATTGTTAACTAACATTATGGATATTCCTTTATAGTCGTTTTAATAAATTAAATTAAATTAAAATTTTGGGAAAAAGTATATTTATAATATTTTGGAGCATGGTACATTTACACTAAGCCAATGACACAATATTGTTTGAATATATTCTTGTAAAAGAATAACATTCATAGGTTTTATTACATAAGCATTTGCTCCTTTTTGATAACAATCCTCAATATCTTTTGAATTAGACGAACTACTAAAAATAACCACTGGAATTAATTTTAACAAAGGATTTGATTTTATTTTTTGTAAAACTGTTTTACCATCTATTCCTGGTAGATTTAAGTCTAATAAAATTAGTGCTGGATTGGGAAATTTTTCTTTATTTTGGTTTTGTAAAAATTTTAAGGCTTCTTCTCCTGTTTCAGAATGATGAATTAGACATTTAATGCTACTTTTGTTAACTACTCGGATAAACATTTCGTAATCTTGTTCACTATCTTCTATCACCAATAAGTTAGTTGGTAATTGGGTATGTAAAGGTTTAAATTGTTCTGCTATCACTATTATTTGTCCTCCGTTATCAGTGTAAAGTAAAAAGTTGATCCTTGTCCATAAGTTGATTCAACCCATATTTTACCACCATGACGTTCAATGATTTTTTTGACAATAGTTAAACCCGCACCTGTGCCACCACCAAAAGCTTTTTGTCCGTGTAACCTTTTAAAAATATTAAAAATTATCGTTTGATGTTCTTCTTCGATACCAATACCATTATCTTGAATATAAAAAACAATGGGAGAAGATTTTTGCGAGTTTTTTAAATAGCCAATTTCAATAATTTTTTGGGGTTGATTATTATATTTTAATCCATTAGTAATTAAATTCATAAAAACTTCTCCGATGAGAGTTTTATCACCTTTACAAGAGGGCATTTTTTCAGCAATTCTAATATCTGGGACTTCTTGTTGAGAAACCGTCAGAATCGGTTTTATCTCTTCCTCGATCATTTGTTCAATATCAATAGTTTCCAAATGAAGTTCTTGACGACCTAAACGAGAATAGTATAATAAGGCATCCATTAGCTTTTCCATTCTTTTGGTTAAAGTCATTAGCATATTTAATTTTCGAGAACCATCTTCATTTAAAATTTGTTCATAATCTTCTAATAATAAATAAGAATAATTATAAATGCCCCTTAAAGGTTCTTTAAGATCGTGGGATGCAATATAGGCAAAAGACTCTAGTTCCTCATTGCTTCTTTGTAGTTCAATATTCAACTCCATTAATTCATTAGATTGTTTAAAAATAATGTCCACCAATAGGTTACGAAATTCGATAATTTGTTGAATCTCACATTTTAGCCAAGGTAAAGAATGCCCTGTTACTTTTTGTTTCCAAAGTTCAAAGGATTTTCGAGGAGTGAGGGTAAGAGTGCCATCTTCTTCTACTTGAGCTTCTTTATGGGGATTTCCAGCCCATTTAACAGTTTGTGAGACTTCAGGACGAAACCAAATAATATAAGAATTTACCACCTTACTCAGATAAAGTATCATTATGCCACTGGCTACAGATTTAATTGAGATTCCTTTTTCGTAGATTTCTGATAGGCGATCAGTATAAAAAAAATTTTGATCTTGAT
The DNA here is from genome assembly GCA_964634505.1 of uncultured bacterium. GTDB lineage: Bacteria > Cyanobacteriota > Cyanobacteriia > Cyanobacteriales > Cyanobacteriaceae > CAZWLZ01. Next base: position 17,759 of record CAZWLZ010000013.1, read on the forward strand.
TTTGTTTTAACCAAAGTACAAGCTCATTTATTACAGATATTTCAGGGGTTATACCTATCAATTTTATTTTATTCTCAAAACAGAATGCTAGTCCTTGAGCATTAACTAATCCTTTCAATAAATCAATATTTTCTGATAAACTTTGAATAATATTTACTGTTTGGGATAATTTTTCTATAACTTCAGAAAGTTTTTCTTTAATTTCCATTTTATAGGTTAAGTTTTCTTTCTCTTCCTTGGCAATGATATTTAAGGACATAATTTTACCTAAAAATTCACAAGCAGTTCTAATTTCGTAGGGTAGATATTTAGGCTGATAATGATGACAGGCAATCAAACCCCATAATTTATTTTCCTTGAGGATAGAGATAGACATGGATGCTTTTACTCCCATATTTGTGAGATATTCAATATGACAAGGAGAAACACTTCTTAAAGTGGAATAGCTAAGATCAAATGGTTCATTTGTTTGGGGATGGGGTAGTAATGAAACACTTTGATAGTTAACGTTCCGAATAAGACGAATATAGTTTAATCGAAATAGTTTTCTTGCTACTTCTGGTATATCTATAGTAGGAAAACGTAAATCAAAAAAACCGTCTAAGTCTTCTTTTTTATCTTCTGCAATCACATTCCCTGATCCATCTTTATCAAACCGATAAACCATGACACGATCAAAACCTGTTATTTCACGAATATTTTTAACGATTATTTCTGATAAATCTTGTAGATTAATACTGGCTTGCATTTCATCAATAACTTTTTTTGTCAGTTTGTAAAAATTCAGAAAATCATTTTGATAGTTTGGATCAACAGGTTCAAATTCAAGAAAAACAAACCCTTGATTTTCGTGAACTATTAAATTTAAAGTCTGATTATTAATGTCAATTTTGAGGGGATTAATGGAAGCAAAATCTTTATTTAAACAATTTTTTATTTGTTGAATATCACTACTTTTGAGTATCTTATTTAAAGGAGAGTTAATTAAATCAGAGTATTGATAACCCAGTATATTTTCTACATTTTTACTAGCTTGAATAATTGCAAAAGAATCTTTATCTAAAACAATTAAGGCACCGTGAGACTGAATAGAGTTAGGAATATGAATTTGTTCTCTAGCACAGTTAGTTAAATCAACATTTTTAGATGTAATGATAATTTTTTCTCTTTTAGATTTGGACATAATTTGTTAATTTCAAGTTTTCAAATCATTTTACTATAGTCAAACATTAGAGTATAGTTATTTGAGAAAAGGGATTATTAGGATCAAATTAAGTGAGATTTTCTTCACAAACATTTATACTTACCCAATTACTCACTCCGTCTTTAAAATGTTCTTTTTTCCAAATAGGGGCATTATGTTTTAAGGTATCAATGGCGTATTGGCAGGCTTCAAAGGCTTCCTTTCGATGAGGGCATCCAACGGCTACTAAAACACTTATGTCCCCAATTTGTAATTTGCCTACTCGATGATGAATTGTTACTTTATTAGTATTTGACCATTTTTGATATATATTATTAGCGATTTCTTGAAAAATATTTAAAGCCATTTGTGTATAGGCTTGATATTCTAAATACATTACTTTTTTGCCTTCTGTTTGATTTCTTACTGTGCCACTCATTATAACTACAGCACCATTTTGAGCATCATCTGTTTGTTGATAAATTTCCGTTAAAGATAAGGGTGCAAAAGTAATTTTAAAATCATTATTAGATGAGGTATTTTGAAGATTCTTATTTTGTGCTGTATCTTGATAATTCATAATATTACTTTTGTTTAAAAATACTCTTTTATTGTAGTTTATAAATGGCGATCGCCATAAAAATCAAAAAGCATTAATTTGTTCGTAATTTTTCGAGACGTTGACGACTTTGACGAGAAAGATCAAGATTTGCCATAGCCAAAAGTTCGTCAATTTCTAAGCCCAAAAGTTCTAAGTCTTGTTTGACTTTACGCAAATTGTTAACACTTTTTTCTCTGGATTTTTCATCAGGAATATTTAAAGATTTTTTCATAATAAATCCTAATTTTTTTTAACTTCTATAATACTTGCCTGAGCAGAATAAATTGTAGTCTCAACAGAAAGTTTTGCCATATTACTTTTTAAAAATATATTTCCAAGTATAATCAAAAATTTTTTTTATTTTTCTATCATTGTTGGTAAATTTTGAAAAAAGGCGATCGCCTCCTTAATTAAAAGTAGGTTAAGTTAAACGAAGTGCAACCTAACAAATTAAGCGAAAAAATATGATGTTGGGTTTCGTTTTCCAACCCAACCTACAGGCTGTTACTTCTTGTATTTTATTTTAAGTTTATAACTGCTTTTTCCTTTTTGTCCAAGTGTTATATTTACGTTTTGACTGGTTTCCAAAGCTTTTAAATCAATACCTTGAACTATTTCCTTGTCTAATTCCATCTCCAATTCTTCCACATTGTTCTCTTTTCCTGCTCTAATTATAGTTGCCATATTTTGAGCATCATCACTGGTAAGAGATACTGGCAAGGAAAAAATTCTTGTAATTCCTGCTATAACCATTGTAGCTATATATAAAGAATCTTTCTTTACTCCGATTGTAGCAGCTATAGGATAATTTTTGTTTGCTCCGATTGTAGTCATAAGAGTTATAGTTTGATTATATGTATGATGAAATTTATAATTTAATTTTGATTATAGCACTCAAAAAAGAAATTTCTAATTTCATTATGACTAAATCCACTAACTACTAACTATCCTGCTACTGGTGGCGGTTTACCCGTACTTCAATATTGGCTAAAAAATCTTTGATTTGACTTATTAAAATAAAGCTAGAATACCAATATTATTATCTTGAGAAAAAGACAGAATAGTATCATAATTATTTCTCAATAATGATTCTATTTTTTTTGTTGAACAATTACCCAAGCGAATCCAAAATATTTTAGGGAGAAAACCTTTAAATATTAGCAACTCGTTGAAATCAGAATCTTTAGTAACAATAATCATAGTTATCTTTTTTAGCATTTTCCCAAATAATACTGTCTGATTTTTGATCTAATACCATTAAATAAAGATGATTAGAATTAGGATAAAGATCATTCAATAGTTTAACTAAGCGGGGTGATACATTATGATCAAAAAGTAATTTCATCAATTTATCACTAAAGTTTGACGTTCACGATCGGCAGCATAACTTAAACAAGCTAAAATATCTTCTAAAGTTAGATAAGGAAAATCTGCTAAAATTTCTTCATAAGTCATACCAGAAGCTAGATACGAAAGAACATCATAAACAGTAATTCTCATTCCCCTAATACAGGGTTTTCCGCTTCTTTTGTCTGATTCTATAGTAATAATATTTTGATAGTTCATTCTCTTAATTTTGAATAGTGAAATTACATAATTATTGACGAAATTCAATAATATCTTTGACGGCTTCTTGTAAACTAATAATTAATTTCTCTTTAGTTTTTTCTTGGGCATTTGCACCCGGTATTTCTTCAACCCAACCAAGCCACCAGTCTTCTTCTTTTGTGATAATTGCAGTATATTCGATAGTCATGATTTAGTTTAAAATTGTAATTATTCTTGATTGTAGAATAAAAAATATAAAATTACTCTTATTTCATTATGACTAAATCAAAATCTCCTGCTACTGGTGGTGGTTTACCCGTAATTCAATATTGGCTAGAAAAAAGCGTTTCTCCTCAAGGTGTCAAAATTTGGG
>CAZWLZ010000014.1:0-20995 GCA_964634505.1 uncultured bacterium
GGACAAAATAAGCTACAAAGAAAAATTTTTGTTTATTTCCGATAAAGTCTAATATAGGAAAAATCGACAAATTTAGTTTTTTTTTTTTACATTAGGAAAACTCTTAGAAATTTCAAAAATTGTCATAGCAGTCTCAAAAGCAATTTGATAAACTGCTAATTCTTCGGGGGGGCTGATATTGGATAACAGGCAGGATGCCTGTGCCACAAAAGGATTGACATTCTCCCTTTTTAAAGGGGTTAGAAGGATAAAACCATTGATCGCCAAAGGTATCTCGAACTAAATTTTAGGTTTGTTGGAACTTCTCTTATCTAAATTATTTAATTTCTTTGTCAACAATTTCCCCTGAAAATAATTTAATAAAACGTTCAATCTCTGCTGATGTTATCGTTTGATTAATTTCTTTATTATTATCTATTTTTTGATGATCATTATTTTGAGTTGGTAATTCTTCTTTTAATCTTGATGATTCCTTAAGTTGTTTCTGTTCAACTTTTGCTTTGGATTTAACTATAGTTGCTGTTTTTTCTACAGCAGTTATCTTTTGAGATTCATTTGGCGATCGCCCCTCCTTAATAATTTTTGCTTGAGTTTTCGATTCAATAACTTTCGTGGTTTCTTTTACTGTGTTTACTGTTTCTTTTTTTTTTCAGAATTATCACCTTCATCAACTTGTAAGGTAATTCTCATTTCTTTTTGATAAACCTTAAAAAAAGCAGTTTCTATATCTTTACTTTTACCACTAGTAACTTTGAATAAAGATTTATTTTTAACTCCGATTAGGGCGACTTTGTGATCAAATTCTAATAAATGACAATGTTGATTTAATAACACTTGTGTAGTACGAGGTTCTACATATTTTAATACATTTTGCCAAATTTCTTGCAAATCATCACTTTTTGGTTTAGTAATTTCTTCGGTAGAAGTCTCAGTTTTTGCCGATTCAACTATGGATTTTGTAGTATTTTCTGAAGGTGTTAAAGAGGTTTCAAGAGATGGATTTTGTTGGGTAGAAAAAGTTTGTTTTGTTTCACTTCTTCGAGATTGAGTAATATTATTATTGGTTAAGGGTGTGGTGACAAAAGTATTATTAGCAGAAGGTAATAAACTTAATAAGGTTACTTCTAGCCATAAACGAGGCTGTGTTGTATTTCTGATTTGCGTTTCACTTTCTTTTAAAGTTTTTTGCCCTTGTAAAATTAAGGCTGTTTCCCACTGTTGAGATTCTTGACATAATAATTGCCATGTTTCTTCTGTAACATTGATCAAATCGCCTCTGGAGGGTGCATTTTTAGCTATTAATAAATTGAGATAGAAATTAGCTAAATTTTGTAACACTACTAAAGGTTCTCGCCCTCTATCCATTAATTTACGGCATTGAGTTAATACTACATCAATTTTATTAGTGGCGATCGCCACTAATAAAGCAAATAAATCTTGTTCAGGCACTGCCCCTACTAAATCCCAAACCTTATCCGTAGTAATCTCTGTGGGTAATAAACTTAATTGATCAAGCAAACTTTCTGCATCTCTCAACCCCCCATTGGCGATATTTGCTACCAAAGTAAGGGCTTCTGGGGTGATTTCAATCTTTTCTTGAGTGGCAATATAACGAAGATGATCAACCATCGAAATTAAAGGAATACGGCGATAATCAAATCGTTGACAACGAGAAATAATAGTAGGCAAAACCCTTTGGGGATCGGTAGTTGCTAGAACAAAAATAACTCGATTCGGAGGTTCTTCTAATGTTTTCAGTAAGGCGTTAAATGCAGCCGTACTAAGCATATGACACTCGTCAATAACATAGACCTTATAACGACATTGAACGGGCGAAAATTGTGATTTTTCGATGATTTCTCGGATATTATCAACGCCAGTATTACTAGCCGCATCTATTTCGATTACATCTAAAGCCGCACCTCTGGTTATACTTTCACAAACATCACAAACGCCACAAGGATTAGCGGTAGGTTTGCCATCTCGCAGACAATTAAGGGATTTTGCTAAAATTCTGGCACTAGAAGTTTTGCCCGTGCCTCTAGGGCCAGTAAATAGATAAGCAGGGGCTATTTTATCACTATTTAAAGCATTGCTTAAAGTCATGGCGATCGCCTCTTGCCCCACTAATTCAGCAAAAGTTTGTGGTCGATATTTATGATGTAATGGTTCGTAAGACATAAATAAATAGGGTGATAGAGTATTAGGGTGATAGGTTGTTGGGGTGTTAGGGTGTTAGGGTAATAAGTAATAGGGAATAGTAGATGATAATCATAGATTATAGATAATAGAGGATAGGAAACAAACAGGAATAAAAATGAAAAAAAAGGATTTAATAAAATATTTTCTACTTTTCTATTATCAATTATTATTGTGAGATAAACAAAATTTTTCAAAATAGAAAGTATTATCGATGTTAGCAAAGTTTAGGCAGTGGCTCAACTCCGCAAAAGATTTATTAGAATCTTCTTTAGAGGAAACAACTTTTCCCCAAAATTCTTCCGTTCCTAAAGAAAGAATAAAAAATGATTTTCTCAATAGCACTAATCTATTAGAAAATAAATCAAAAATTGAAGATAAAGACTTAGAATTTTTATTTAATCAATTATTAGAAGGGGTAGTTAACGGATGGCAAAGTGATCGAATTAGACAATTTTTTGAGAAATTAGAACATCGAATAACTATAGATGATTGGTTAAATTGGTTAAATCAGTTAGATCAAAAAATCATGTCATCATCAACACCTAATTATCAATTGGCTGCTAGAATGATTTTATTGGAAGAAGCAACAACATATTTACCCCCTATTAATCGGATTGGTCATTTAGCAAAAACCTTAGGCGAAAAATGGTTAGATGAAAGTGTTAATGATAATCTCAACAACTCTTTACGTTTACAAGTGAATTTTCAAAATGACAATAAAAATAAAGAAACTCTAACAAAATCTAATTCTAATATAGAACAAACTAAAAAAGAAGATAACTCTCAAAGTTTGAAAAATGAATCTCAAGATACTGAATCTATCCACTTAACAAGATCTTCTCCATCAGATATAGAAATGAATAAAGAATCAACACAAAAACAAAATTCCTTCCCCAATAATTCTTCAGAAGAAGAAAGTTCTACATTTTTAAGCAAAAAAGCACAAAGTTGGTTTGATATTGGGTTACAAAAAGCATCCCAAGCTGATTTTAAAAGTGCTATATTTTATTGGAATCAAGTATGTGCTGAAAATAAAAATTTTGTGCAAGGATGGCATAATTTAGGATGTGCTTTAGCTTATTTGAATCGTTTAGATGAAGCTCTAAGTAGTTTTGAAAAGGCGATCGCCATCGATGTCAATAATTATAAATCTTGGAATGAAAAAGGTAACGTACTTTATAGTTTAAAACGTTGGCAAGAAGCCTTAACTTGTTGGAATAGGGTAATAGGAATTGAACCTAATCATCTAAGTGCTTGGTATTATAGAGGTTTAGCCTTAGAGAAATTAAATTTATTAGAAGAAGCCTTACAAAGCTATGAAGAGGCGATCGAAATTAATCCCAACTATCTTTTAGCCCAAAAACGTAAAAATTTCTTATTAAAAATAATAACACGAAAGTAATGAATATCAGGACAACGGCAATTTTAGCCATGAGTGTTGATGGCAAAATTGCTTCAAATTCGAGGGAATCAGCCCGTTTCACCAGTAAAGCTGATCTAACACATTTAGAGTCTCAAATTGCTTTAAATGACGTAATTATTTTTGGTGCAGCCACATTACGAGCTTACCAAACAACTTTATCAGTTTCCAATCCTCAACTATTAGAAGCAAGATTAAAGAGAAAACAAACAATTCAACCGTTACAAATAGTCTGCTCAGGCAGTGGTAAATTAGATATTAATTGGCGTTTTTTTTCTCAAACAATTCCCAAAGGTTTATTAACGACAGAAAAAGGAGCGCAATTTTGGCTTAACCTTAAATCAAATCCTTTTGAAAAAATTATTATTTCAGAAAATCAAGACAACTCTCAAATTAATTGGCACAATACCTTTGAACAATTGAGTAAATTTGGTTATCGAAAAATTGCCATTTTAGGAGGCGGGAAATTAGTGGCTTCTTTATTAGCAGAAAATTTAATTCAAGAATTATGGTTAACAATTTCTGCCACTATAATAGGCGGAGAAAACGCACCCACTTTAGTAGAAGGGGAAGGTTTATTTCCTTTTAAAAAATTACAATTATTGGAAGTAAAAACCATTGAAGACGAAATTTTTTTACACTATTTAATTCTTAACTGAATTTTACGGAAAAATAGAATTAGCTCTTGATTAAAGCTATAAAAACTAGAAAATCTGACTTATAAATTCATTTTAGAAAGGAATCATCACATTATTTACTTATGAACAAGATTTTTTTTAATAAAGATGAGTAAATATTTATATTATTCTATTTTTTTGATAAAATAAAAACTACGCTCCATGACTAAAAAAAGAGTCTTGTTTTTATTTCTTAAATATTTAACAAAAATCAAAAAATTATGACAACAGAAAGAGAGTATAGAGAATGGCAAGAAAGAAAACAAAAATATCAAAAATCTCATCAAAAAAGTTACAAAAAATATCCAGAAAAAGGCAATAATTTTATTCTTTGGCTATCAGTAATAATAATATTATTATCAGTTTTTAATACCATCAAAAACAAGACCGATTTAATACCAATAAAAGAACAAAAACAGTTACAAACTTTTGCAAATTTATTTGGTATTAATGTTAATTATTTAAAATCTTTAACAGAAAAATTTGTTATTGATATTGATGAACCTATTCAAGAAGGTAATAGTAAAACACTAAAAAAAAATCCTTTTTTCAACATAGATAATAAAGCTAAATCGATCAAATATGAGGGTAATTCTGTTAGTGAATTGGCGGAAATTTTAGCTCAAAATGCTTCTACAGATTTAGAAAAAGCTCGAATAATTTATACTTGGATTACTCATAATATTGCTTATGATACTTCAGCTTTATTAGCTTTAAAAAGTGGTGTTTATCCTGATGTCAAATCAACGGCTGTTTTAAATACTCGTCAAACTATTTGTTCAGGTTATGCTAATTTATATCAACAATTAGCGAGTGAAATGGGTTTAAAATCTGTAATTGTTTTGGGTTATGCGAAGGGGTTAGATTATATTGTTGGACAGGATAGTAGTGTTAATCATGCTTGGAATGCGGTTAAAATTGATGAAAAATGGTATTTAATTGATACAACTTGGGGTGCTGGCACTGTTAACAATGGTAGTTTTTCTCCTTTATTTAATCCTTATTATTTTGCTTCTCCTCCAGAAGAATTTATTTATAGTCACTTTCCTGAAAATTCTAAATGGCAATTATTGAATCAACCTTTATCTCGACAAAATTTTGATGTTTTGCCTAATGTTTCCATGGATTTATTTAAAAATAATATTCAATTAGTTAGTCATCAAAATAAGTCTATTTCTACTAATAATAATTTAAGTGTTACTCTCAAAGTTCCTCAAGATGTAGTGGCGATCGCCAATTTAAAATTAAATGATCAAGAGGTAGAAAAAAATTATATTTTAGTACAAAAAAACAAGGAAAATATTACAATAAATACCGCTTTTCCCACTGCTGGAAATTATAAATTAGAAATTTTTGCAAAAAAAGAAGATAATTCTAAATACTATCCTCATATTGTCACTTATGATGTAATCGCTCACAATGCTACCGAAAAATTTCCTTTAACCTATAGTCATTTTTATCAAAATAATGGGTATGTAGAAACACCCTTAACGAAGTCTTTAAATACTAATCAATTCTACTATTTTAAGCTCAAAATTGAGAATGCTATAGAGGTAAAAATTTTAGATGAGTCATCAAATAATTGGACTGATTTAATCAAATATGGTGATTTATTTGCAGGTAGTGCGAGAATAACTACAGGGAAAGTGATCGTTTTTGCCAAATTTCCTGAAGATAATCGTTATTGGGCATTATTAGAATACAATTAAAAAAAATTTTACCAAAATGTTTATGAGATAAACAAGAGGCTTAACCCCTTGTTTAAACCGTCGATTGCTATACATAATTAATCAATTTCTTAGTTAATTAAAGTACATTATCTGTTTTTTTATAATTATTAAAATAGATGATATATATTTTAATAGTATTTTGAATAATTAAGGGGTTTCTTTTATTTTAATTTTAATGATTAAATCAATCAAAAAATTTATTATTTCCAATCATAATTATAAGTTTTTAAATATTAATTGTAATAGTTATTTATTTTTGTTATTTTGTATAATTTTAGGGACAATTTTTAGATTTACGCTACTAACTTCTAAGCCAATTTGGACGGATGAATTTGCTACGTTAGTTTTTAGTTTAGGTAATACTTATAATGTGATTCCTCTTAATCAATTAATTACTATTGATCAATTATTACAGACACTACAATTTAATTTTGATAGTAATTTTAAAACGGTTGCCTCTTTATTGATTAATGAAGATAATCACCCTCCTTTATATTTTATAATTGCCCATTTTTGGTATAAATTATTTCCTAATTATGATTCTCAATATCTCTCTTTATGGGTAGCAAGAAGTTTGCCTGTTTTGTTTGGAATTTTATCAATTCCAGCGATGTTTTTTTTAGCTAAAATTAGCATTAATTCTCGTAAAATTACTTATTTAACAACTTGGTTAATAACAGTTTCTCCTTATGGTATTTTTCTTGCCCAAGAAGCTCGTCATTATAGTTTAGCAATTTTATTTGTTATCTTTTCTTTAACTTTTTTAGTATTAATAATTAAATTATTTTCTCAATATAAAAATATTCCTTTATGGTTAATTTTTTTTACTATAGTTATTAATATTTTAGGTTTTGTAACTCATTATTTCTTTTTAATAACTCTTGCTTCTGAAGTAATTGCTTTAATTATTTTTATTTTAATAACTAAAACATATAAAAAGCATAAAAATAGTCTAAAAAATAAAATATTAATTAATAATTATTTAAAACTATTTTTACTATTTATTAGCATTTTAATCTTTATTTTATCTTGGTTTATCTTTATTCTTCCTCATAATTATGGAAGTAATATGACAAGTTGGATTGAAGGCGATCGCAGTTCTTTTTTAAGTTTAATTAGTCCTATTTTTCAACTTTTTGCTAGTTGGATAACCATGATTTCTTTATTACCAGTAGAGTCAGATTATTTACCAATAATTCTTATTTCTGGGGCAATTATGATTGTATTTTTTTTATGGTTATTGCCTCAGTTTTATAAGGGATTAAAACAAAGTTTATTAACATCTAAAGCTAATTTAGTTATTTTCTTTTTAACTTTTTTTATAACATCTATTTTGATTTTTTTCGGCACAACTTATTTTTTAAATATGGATATTACTAGGGGTGCAAGATATAATTTTGTCTATTTTCCTAGTGTTCTTTTATTAATAGCAATTGGTTTAGTTCATAACTCTTTTATTTTTAATAAAAAATCACTTTCAATATTAATAGTAATGGGCTTATTTAGTGCTATTACTGTGGTAACTAATTTGGGTTATCAAAAGTATTATCGACCAGATTTATTAACCACAATTATTAATAATAATTCTACCGAAAATATCGTGATTGCTACTACTCAAAAAACCTTGGTAGAAACAGGAGAAATAATGAGTATTGGTTGGCAGTTGAAAGCACAAAATAACTCTGCTAAAGTTAATTTTTTATTAGCACATCAAAATAGTAAAAATGATCCAAAATCATCTTTAATTTTAAAAGAAGAAGTTAATAGAATACAACAACCTTTTGATTTATGGTTAATTAATTTTAATGCACCTATAAAACTTGATAAATGTGAAAATTCTGATATAGATGCTTATGTAGATGGTTATAATTATCGATTATTTCATTGTCAGTCATAACAAATTTTTTCCTAACACCAAAAAGTATTTTTTGAGAAAATAATTAGTATTAAAAGATACTATTAAACAAATTTTAAGGGGTGATATTATGAAGGAATCTGTTATTTATCAAGAAATTTTAGAAGAAGGCCGACTTAAAGGCAAAGTTGAGGGCAAAGTTGAAATTGATCATAATTTGTTAACAGAAGGCATGACAACTGAAAAAGTGGCAAAAATTACTGATTTATCTTTAACATTAGTAGAAAGTTTAGCCAAAGAAATAAATAAATGGAATTAAACGTTTCTCAAGCACCAATCATAACTTTAATTAAATAATTCTTGACATAATAAAGTGATCGTTTTTTAGAAAGACTAAAAGGCGATTACTTTTTTGTTTTGCTTTAATAAAACATACTTGGGAAGGAGTTGAGGGAGATAAAATTGTTCTAAATATTCTATTTCTTAATATTTCTTAAATATAAAAAAAATACAATGTAACAATAGATATTTGAGCTTAATTTTGTGTATCATAATAAGATGGTCATTTTTATCAATAAAATTATTTTGAGTGCATTAGAGATAAATTCACAGTATCATTGAAATATATTTGATAATATTTTAATTAACTATTAATTATAATCTGGAAAAATTATGGGAATATTTGATCGTCTTGGTAGGGTTGTTCGTGCCAATGTTAATGATATGATTAGTAAGGCAGAAGACCCAGAAAAAGTTTTAGAACAAAGTGTCCTTGAAATGAAGGATGATTTAATTAAAATGCGTCAAGCTGTAGCTATGGCGATCGCCAGTCAAAAAAAGACTGAACAACAATATAATACGAATATAGAACAAGCAAATAAATGGCAACAAAGGGCTCAATTAGCTTTAACTAAAGGAGAAGAGAGTCTTGCAAGAGACGCTTTAGTTCAAAAGAAAACCTATGCTGATGCGGCTACTGCTTTAAAACTACAATTAGATAGCCAATCAACTCAAGTAGAGGGTTTACGTCGTAATTTGATCGCCTTAGAAAGCAAAATTGCCGAAGCAAATACTAAGAAAAATATGCTTAAAGCTCGTATGAGTGCAGCTAAAGCCAATGAACAATTAAACAATACCATTAGTAATTTAAACACTGGTTCGGCAATGGCTACTTTTGAACGCATGGAAGAGAAAGTATTACAAATGGAAGCAGTCTCTCAAGCGGCAGGAGAATTAAGTGGAATCGGGGTTGAAAATCAATGGTCTCAGTTAGAAGCGGGGAGCGATGTTGAAGATGAATTAGCTATGATGAAGGCACAATTATCAGGCGCATCTCCAGCTCAGGCAGCCTTACCTCAAGATACTTCTAACCCTCAATCAAAAGCTAGTAATTCTAGTTTAGATGCTGAATTAGAAGAATTACGTCGTCAATTAGGAAGAAATTAGTTTTTCTCTATTATCGAATTTTAACAAGGCTTTTTTAACAAGAGGTTTTTAACAAGGGGTTTAAGCCCCTTGTTTCAGATTTATGTTTCAAATATTTTAAAAGGAGTGTAATTTCTCGTGAGTCAAGTTATCGAAATTAATGATTCTCAATTTCAATCAGAAGTAATAAAGGATCAAAATCAGCCTGTTTTAGCCTATTTTTGGGCTTCTTGGTGTGGCCCTTGTCGTTTGGTGTCTCCTTCTATTAATTCTTTAGCTGAATTTTATGGCGATCGCCTAAAAATAGTAAAGTTAGAAGTGGATCAAAATCCCGAATCTGTTAAATTGTGTAAAGTAGAAGGAGTACCAGCTTTAAGATTATTTAAAGGGGATAAAATTATCACCAGTAGCGAAGGAGCCATTACTAAAGAGAAGATTCAAACATTATTAGAGCCCCATATTTAAGTTAAGATAATACAAAAAACTTTTAAAAAAAGAGTATAAATAATTAGGGATCAAAGAAAATGCTATTTATAACTAATAGATTTTTAGAAGAAGGAACAACTATTTTAAATGAATTAAATCAACCGACCAATTTACCTAGAAGCGTTACTTTTGCTAAAGATAATAGAGTTGAACAATCTATTTATTTTTGTGATCGTAAATCCGCAGGAAATTATCAAGAAATTGGTAGTCAAGAATTTTTTGGTCAATTGAAAATTAGTAAATATAAAGAGATTCTCTTTTATATTCACGGTTTCAATACTCAACCAGAAGATGCTTTTGAGAATACAGAAAAATTGCAAGGTTTATTCAATCAAAAAGCTGCTAATCATACAAAAGTAGTCCCTTTAATTTGGCCTTGTGGTGAACGATTTGGCATTTTAAGAGATTATTTTGACGATCAAAAAGCAGCAGATGCCAGTGAATTTGCTTTTATGCGATTAATTGAAAAATTCTTTGAATGGCGTGAAGCAGACGAACAAATGAACGTACCTTGTACGAAAAGAATCAATGTTTTAGCTCATTCTATGGGAAATCGTGTGTTACAAGGAGCAATTAAAAGAGTAGTTCAATATTATCAACCTCAAGGTATGCCCTTAATATTTCGTAATGTGTTTTTAGTGGCTGCCGATTTAGTTAATGAAACTCTTGAGGAAGGAAAAGATGGTCAATATATTTGCGAAGCGGCACGAAATGTGGTAGTATATTTTGCTGCTGATGATTTGGCTTTAAGATCAAGTAAAGTGGCTAATGTACGAAATTCGATCGCCTCTCGACGTTTAGGGCATACGGGGCCACAGAGATTAGAAAAAGTAGCTAAAAATGTTTATGTGGTAGATTGCGATAATTTTAATAATACTTATGATCCTCCTTTAGGGCATACTTATTTTATGACCAAACATGAATCTGCAGAATTTGGATTAGCTTTTGAACACATTTGGCAATGTCTCAAAACTGGGCGAGTTAATAATCAAAGACAAATAATTTTAAAAGATTCATAAATTTTGATTAATGATAATTGACAGTATTAAAAAGTAGATAAAAATAGAAATTATTATTAATTACTATTAACAATAAATAAATAATTTTGTAAACAAATGCAATTAGCAGACAGAATTAAACCGCTACAAAAAAATGTTTTTGCTGATATGGATTTAGCCAAATCAGAAGCAGTTAAACAAGGTAAAATAATCATTGATTTATCCTTAGGATCATCTGATTTATCTGCTCCAATTAATGTTATTAATACCATCAAAGAATCCCTACAAGATGAGGCTAGTCACGGTTATTTATTACATCGTGGCACAGAAAAATTTAGAAAAGAAATCGCAAAATGGTATGAAAAAAAATATCATATTGCTGTTGATTATCAAACGGAAATATTGTCTTTAATTGGGTGTCAAGAAGGTACGGCACATTTACCTTTAGCTATTCTTAATCCGGGTGATTTTGCCTTATTATTAGACCCCGGTTATCCTTCTCATGCGGGAGGAATTTATTTAGCTGGGGGACAAATTTATGGGATGCCATTATTAGCCAAAAATGATTTTTTACCAGTATTTAATGATATTCCTCAAGAGATTTTAACTAAATCAAAAATGATGATTTTAAGTTATCCTCATAATCCTACTTCGGCCATCGCCCCTTTATCTTTTTTTGAGGAAGCGGTTAATTTTTGTCAGCAACATGATCTAGTTTTAGTCCATGATTTCCCCTATATGGATATTTATTTTGAAGAGAATAAACCCTGTTCAATTTTCCAAGCAGATCAAAAGAAAAGTGTGGCGATCGAATTTTTTACCTTTTCTAAATCCTATAATATGGGAGGTTTTCGTATCGGTTTTGCTATTGGTAATAAAAATTTAATTAAGGCTTTAAAACAAGTAAAAGCAGTGATTGATTTTAACCAATATATA
Organism: uncultured bacterium; assembly: GCA_964634505.1. GTDB lineage: Bacteria > Cyanobacteriota > Cyanobacteriia > Cyanobacteriales > Cyanobacteriaceae > CAZWLZ01. The sequence goes on from CAZWLZ010000014.1 coordinate 11,730, forward strand.
GGCATTTTAGAAGGAGGAATTACCGCTTTAAATGAGTGTGAAGAATCGGTTAAAAATACGGTCAATATCTATCAACAAAGAAGAGATTTTTTAGTCAATTCTTTAAGTAAAATAGGTTGGGAAGTTTCTTGCCCAAAAGCTACTCTTTATCTATGGGCTAAATTACCAGAAAAATGGCAAAATAAATCGATAGAATTTTGTATTCAGTTAGTAGAAAAAACGGGAGTTGCATTATCACCAGGGGCAGGTTTTGGTCAATATGGGGAAGGTTATGTTCGATTGGCCTTAGTTAAAGATGAGGCTATTTTACAAGATGCTGTGAATAAAATTGCTGATTTTCTACACTGATAAAACTAGCAAAATACTGGTAATTTTAATTAAAAATTAATTCAAAATGAAAAATGATCAAGAGAGAATTTATTGGTTAGCATGGCTACAAATACAAGGAATTGGATCGACTTTATTAAATAGAATTCAATTACATTTTAGTAACTTAAAAACAGCGTGGGAAAGTCCTATTAATGAACTTTTAAAAATAGACGGAATTGGAACAAGATTAATTGAAATAATTCAAGCACAAAAAAGCAAAATCGAACCAGAAAAATTCTTTTTTCAACACATAGAAAAAAACCCTTTATTTTTACTACCAATTGATGACAAATATCCACGTTTATTATTAGAAATTCCTAGTTTTCCCGCTATTTTATATTATCAAGGAAATGTTGATTTTATTGCCAATGCAGATAAAAAGGCTTTAATCGCAATTATTGGCACTCGTAAACCCACTGATCATGGACGCAAATGGACTTATAATATTAGCAAAACTCTAGCTAAAAATAATTTTTCGATCATCTCAGGATTAGCGGCTGGAATAGATGCGATCGCCCATCAAGGTTGTTTAGATGCCCAAGGTGAAACCATTGCTGTATTAGGTAATAGTTTAGATATAGCCTATCCCTCAGAAAATACGAAACTTTATCAACAAATAAAAGAAAAAGGCTTAATTTTGAGTGAATATCCAGTTACAACGACTCCTAATGCGTCCCATTTTCCAGCCCGTAATCGTATAGTAGCAGGGTTATCTAGGGCAATTTTAGTAATGGAAGCACCTGAAAAATCGGGGGCATTAATTACAGCTAGATTGGGTAATGAATTTGGTAGAGATATTTATACTCTGCCCAATTCACCCGATAATTTACAGTCAAGAGGATGCTTACGCTTAATTCATAAAGGTGCTGAGGTGATTATTACCGAAGAAGAATTATTGAAAGTTTTAGGTGTTATTCCCAACTTAGATCAATCTCAATTATCTATGTTTGAAACTGTTAGTAATACAAACCCAAATAAAGATATTTCTTTAAATGTGATACCAAAATTAGAACCTTCTTTAGCCAAAGTATTTGCAGTTATTACAGATACTGCCATGATTTTTGATGAAATTGTCGCCAAATCGGAGTTAACAAGTGGGCAAGTATCGGGAATTTTATTGGAATTGGAATTAGAAGGTTTAATTACTCAATTACCCGGGATGCGTTATCAAAAAGGGACAAATTAGAAAAAAATCACTATAGTTGGAATATAACTTATGTTGTGTAAAAAAAAGTAAAAACTCCCCACCTTTGACGGGGTAGGGCTATCTGTATTTTAATCAAATTAAGTGATATTTATTAATTATAAATCGCCACGCATGGCATAAAGAATAAAAACGATTACTGGACCTGCAATTAAAATAAAACCGACAGAAGTTAACTGTAAAATAACTTCTAAATTAAGATTATTAAAAAATCCTGTTATAAAATCCATACTGCTTATCTCCCTTATTTTTTTAAGATTAAATTAAATTAAAGAAATTCTAACTACAAAATAATATGATACTAGGAAAGGGAACTAACTTTATAATCATAAATAGAGAACTTTGTTAAATTTTATTAAGGAAAATTACTCATTATGAAGAAATGGCAATGTATTAAAAATTGCGGTGCTTGTTGTAATTTAGAGCCTAATGATCGACCGGATTTAGAAGATTATCTAACTCCAGAATTGCTCAAATTATATTTGAGTATGGTCGGCGAAAATGGTTGGTGTATCAATTATAATCACCATACTAGAGAATGTAATATTTATGGCGATCGCCCAATATTTTGCCGTGTTACACCAGAAACTTTTAGTAAAATGTATCATATCACGTCCTTAGAATTTAATGACTTTGCTATTGATTGTTGTCATCAACAAATTGAGGCCATATATGGGGAAAAAAGTCAAGAAATTAATAATTATAAAGAACAAGTAAGATAACTTAAATATTATTCCCATAAAAAAATAGCTATGAATAACCCTACCTTACAAATAAATATTCCAGAACAAACTTTAGACAGAGATTGTACTACATTATCCCGTCATGTATTACAACAACTAGCAGACTTTTCTACTAATTCTCAAGATTTAAGTGCCATTATGGGCAGAATAGGATTAGCAGGAAAACTTATAGCAAGACGTTTAAGTCGTGCGGGTTTAATGAGTAATGCTTTGGGCTTGACAGGCGAAAAAAATGTTCAAGGAGAAGCGACAAAAAAAATGGATATTTATGCTAATGATGTATTTATATCGGTTTTTAAGCAAAGTGGCTTAGTCTGTCGTTTGGCTTCTGAAGAAATGGAAAAGCCTTATTATATACCTGAAAATTGCCCTATTGGTCGTTATACTCTACTATACGATCCTATTGATGGTTCTTCTAATGTTGATATTGATTTAAGTGTAGGATCAATTTTTTCTATTCGTCAACAAGAAGGAGATGATTTAGATTCGGAAGCTAAAGATTTATTACAAAATGGTCATAAACAAATTGCCGCTGGTTATATTCTTTATGGACCTGCTACCGTTTTAGTTTATACTTTAGGTAAAGGTGTACACTCGTTCTTTTTAGACCCTAGTTTAGGTGAATTTATCTTATCAGAAGAAAATATTAAAATACCTTCTCATGGTTCAGTTTACAGTGTAAATGAAGGAAATTTTTGGCAGTGGGAAGAATTTTATCGAGATTATATTCGTTATGTTCATCGCACTGAAGGTTATACTGGTCGTTACAGTGGGGCATTAGTGGCAGATATACATCGTATTTTAATGCAAGGAGGCGTTTTTTTATATCCCGGTTCCATTGAAAAACCAGAAGGCAAATTAAGATTATTATATGAAAGTGCGCCCTTAGCCATGATTATCGAACAAGCTGGAGGCAAATCTTCTACGGGCAAAGAAAATATTTTAGATGTAATACCTAATTATTTACATCAACGATCGCCACTAATTCTCGGCAGTATAGATAATGTAGATTTAGTAACCTCTTTTATGAATCGGTAATCAGAGAGCATAAATAAAAAAAAGACAAAAAAATACACCAAAAAAGATCAATAAACCTTAAACTATTGATATGTTATTTTTTTTAAATAACATCAAGGCGATGTCTTTGGCGATCGCCAATTATTCACTTAACCACTAAAAACTATGACTGGAAAAGTAATAGATAGTGGTGCTAATCGCACTCTCCTAGTTATTCTACCGTTGGCGATCGCTATAGCAATTTTGTTTATAGCATGGCCTTTTTTTCTAGGCTTATTTATAATAGGATTAGGCTGGAAACTTTGGCAAACCCACCAATGGCGTAAACTATCTAATCAAATAAACCCCATCTTCAATCAATTAGTGCAAACTAATAAGGGTTGTTTAACCGTATTAGATTTGTCGGCAAAAACTAGTCTTAGTGCTGCTCAATCTCAATGGTATTTACAAAAAAAAGCAGAAGAATTTGGTGCCGTATGTAAATTATACGAAGACAAAGGAATAGTCTATTATTTCTTAACAGCCAATGCTTTAGGTAGTATCTTTGATGACAGTGAGCCCGATTCGGAAGAAATCCAATTAGCACCCAAATCATCCCCTTCATACTCTGAAACTACATCTGTAGTTAATCATGCTACATACCAAGAAGATTATTCTTCAAATATTGCCACCCAAATTGAACCAAAATTAACGACGAAAAATCAAGAGACAGAAAACTATTTGAATCAACCAAAAATAGATAATACCTCTTTAGAAACTCAATCAGAATCTAATTTAAAAAAAGAATTAAGGCTAAATTCTGAAGTAAGTTTTGAAAATGCTTATTCTGGTTTAACACAAGCCGACTTAGCAAAGCGTCTTGAGGTTCATTCTACCACCGTTGGGAAGCGTAAAAACGATCCCGATTTTCCCATCTGGTCTCAAAGCAAAGACCCTGATGGTATGGCATGGCAATATTTAGAGGAAAATAAGGTTTTTGTACCTTTAGAACTTGAAAAATAACTTTTTGGTCTTTTTTGTCAAAATACAAACTTAACCCGTTATCAAGCGGGTTTTTGCCGTTTAAGATGATTTGTAGAAATCAGAAATATAGTAAAAAATAAGTTGATTAAGATATATAGTAATAGAAAAGTTTGTTAATACACAAAATATGCTACAAATTAGATTTACCCCAAAGTGAAAAAAGAAACTAAAACAGAAAATATTATATCATTCCCATCCCCGATTACAAACAAAAAAATTAGAACCAAGACTGGCAGAAGCTAAGTCTTTTCAAAAAACTTTTACATAAATTACACGCTTTAAGTTTAATGATTTTTTTCACTTTCGTTTTAGATAATGCTCATTATCAATACTATCATTGTGATTGCTCTAGCTAAAACCTTACATAATCTTATTTCTCAGTATTTAGCTCAATCTCATATTTTACTTGTTTAATAGTAATAACAAAGATCAAAAAATAAATCTAAAATTATGACCAAATTAGCAAAAAACGTATTAGGAAAAGAATTAAAAACTTGTTGTCTATCACCGATGACAGGATTTTATCGTGATGGTTGCTGTCATACTGGAGAAGAAGATTTTGGACAACATCTTGTTTGTGCCAAATTAACCCAAGAATTTTTACTTTTTAGTCAAGATAGGGGGAATGATTTAATTACTCCCAAGCCCCAGTATCAATTCCCCGGCTTAAAACCGGGGGATAAATGGTGTGTCTGTTTATCCCGTTGGTTAGAAGCCTTAAAAGCTGGTTATGCTTGTCCTATCGATCTAGAAGCAACTCACGAAAAGACTCTTGAATATATCCCCCTTGCTATTTTAGAAGAATATGGAGTTTAAAATTATGTTGAAACTAAATAGATTAAATTTATTTAACTGACATTACGCAAAATTTCAATCCAATTATTTATTATCTATTACTTTTTTCCCATTGATTCTTTTTGTTTAATATCAGTTATTTAATAGTCTCAGCAGCACTTTCATCTAAAAGCCACCATAATTCTCCTTGAGGTTGAATAAATCTGGCAGGGTATTGATAATTATCCTCTTCTGTGCTGAAAATAGCGGTTAGGGCTGTTTGTTTATTTTTACCAGAGGCGATAAACATAACACAATTTGCCCCATTTATTAAAGGAATAGTAAAAGTAAGTCTAATAGAATTATCCTTATTTCCTACGGTTATTAAATGATCATGGACTTTTAAAGCATCAGTATGAGGGAATAAAGAGGCAGTATGACCATCATCACCGATACCTAGTAAAATTAGATCAAAATGGGGAATTTCGCCTAATTTAAGGTCAAAAAATGCCAATAATTCTTGTTCATATTTGTGAGCATCAAGGGCTGGATTATTGCTATTAGTGGGCATCGGATGAATATTACTAGCTGGTATAGCAACTTGATTTAACCAAGCCTCTCTTGCCATTTTTTCGTTGCTATCGGGATGATTTGAATCGACATAACGCTCATCACCCCAAAAAATATGAATTTTATCCCAAGGTAAATTCTCTTTAGCTATTAACTCATAAATTGGTTTGGGTGTACTACCACCAGCTAAAGCTATACTACATAAATCATGTTCAGAGATTGTTTTAATAATTTTTTCTGTAATTAATTGATGTGATGCTGAAATTAAGGCAGTTTTATCAGGCAGAATTTTTATTTGTTTGTTCATTTTTCGCTCAAATTATTAGGTAATAGATAATAGGGAATAGGGAATGGGTAATAGGTAATTGAATGGAAACAGTTATAAATATCTAATTAACATAACCTAAACTGATACTATTGGGAGGCAATAAAATATTACTACTAGCGCCGGGTGAAATTAATTTTACTTTTAATTCTCCTTGAGTTGTAATGCCTTTAATGATGCCTGATTGTTGGTTAAAAGATATTTTTTGATTCATATTAATTAATAGTTTTTCATAAGCCATAACGAGATTATTTTCTCCTTTTTCTAGGTAAAAATTATAGCCATTTAAAATACCTTGAATAGTAATTAATGCTAATTCTTCTAAACAATTAATCTTGAAATTATTTTGACTATTTAAGACAGATTTTAAATTAATACCCATTACCGGAGTATTATTTTCCCAGTTAATACCAACGCCGATAACTACTTTAGAAATAGTGTTATTTTTTACTCTAGTTTCTGTTAGTATTCCTCCTAATTTTTTATTATTTAAAATTAAATCATTTAACCATTTTATTTTTACAGAAATGTCATAATTTTGTAAATTATTAGCAATACCCCAAGCTGTTAATAACGTAAAATGTACCCCAGCACAAATAGGTAAATTTACTGATAAACCCACAGATAAATATAAACCTCCTTTTGGCGATCGCCAATAATGATTACGTTGTCCTTTGCCTTGAGTTTGAGTAGTTGCTATAACGATTAGAGGCAAATTAACACCATTATCAATCAAATTCCAAATATGATTATTAGTAGAAGAAACACTATCATAAATATAACAATCTATGCCCAATTGAGAAATAAGAAATGATGATAAATTATGCAATTATTTTTAGTTTAATTATTTTATATTTAAGAATAATTCAAAATTAATTATAATAACGATCAAAGTAATATTTACAGTTTTAAAGAGAAAAAAGAATAATGTTAACCTTAGAGACAAAAAAAAAATTCAATTAATAAGAATAGGAATTAATGCCTTAGAGTTAAAGCCACAAAGGAATTTAGAAATTCCTAATAACGAATTAGAATTAGACAATATTATTTTTACAATTATTAATTTACTCAATAATAATCAAGAATTAATTAGACGCACTTGTTCATTAGCAGAAGAAATAAAAGGGCAAAATCAATCAATAAATTCTTATGGAATAGTTAAATTTTATTGGCAAAATTTCCAAATTGAATATAGTAAAAACCAAGATATGTTGCCTAATATTAATTTATTAGAAATGGAAAATTTAGCAATAAAAATATTATTTGACTTACTTTTTTATACAAGTAAATCAGGAAAAGAAAGATTGAAAAAACAACTGAATTGTTAAGTTTTGATGAAGTAAAAATATTTTAAATATAAAGTTTAAAAGTATAAAATTCCGTAATTTTTCGTAACAAAAATTTACTAAAATTTGATAAAATAATCTGCAATAAAAAAGAAATGTAAGAAAATTACCTTGATAAAAATGAAATGAAAGATAGAATATTTTGAAATTCTTTATGATAAATGAGAATAAAAATTGACAATAGTTGAAAAGTAAAAAATAACAATTGAAAAAACAACAATAAATTTTAAAATAATAGAGGTCAAACAATAATGATCAAGGGTAATTTATCTGAATTTTCATTAGGTGAACTTTTCCAAGTAATTGAAGCAGGTAAAAAAACAGGTATGCTAAGTTTAACATCCAATATAATCAATCAATATAGTAAAAATAAAAAACATTATATTTGGTTTAGACGAGGAGAAATAATAGCTGCTGCTAATTGTTTAGATGGAAAAGGATTACTATCTTTAATAAAAAGACGTTCGTGGATTAATGAAAATAATCATGAAATAATAAATTCAAAATACTCTTTAAAAATGCCTTTAGGGAATTATTTAAAAATAAAAGGAATTTTAAAAGATAGTGATTTACAGTTAATTTTTCGTATCCAAATAATGAGAGAAGTCACACTGTTGTTTCAAATAAAAAAAGCTGATTATAAATTTCAAGAAAATAATTATTTACCTTTATCTGAAATGACTGGTTTAAGTATGAGAGGAAGAGAATTAGTTTTAAAAGGTTTAAGAGGTTTAAGAGATTGGGATATTTTAAAAGAGAAATTACCTCAACCTACTTCTGGGTTAGCTAAAAATGAGGATCAAAAATTAGATGTTACTCTTGATTTACATGAATCAAAAGTATGGCAATTAAGTCAACCTAATCTTTCTTTGGCCGATCTTGCTAAAAAATGTGCTTTACAACTAGAAAAAGTCCAACAGAGTGCTTTTCGTTTAATTATGATTGGTTTAGCGGAAGAATTACCTTTTGTCACAACTATATCTAATAAACAAGAAGATTTAGCTTTCTCAGGTGTTTCAGAAAATAGACAAAATTGTCCTAGTAGTAGTTTTATGAGTGATTTAATGAGTTTTCTTCAAGAAGGAAGTCAAAGATAATTTTTAGGGCTGAAAAAAATTGTTTTATTTATTTTATCACTGGCAGGATGTCTAAGTGGAATAAAATTATAATCATCATCATTATAATTTACCATCATAAAATTTGATTAATTGATTAATTTTAAGCTACCATTACGAGAGGCTAATCTTGCTTTACCCGAATTTGCCCAATTTTGTAAAAAATCTATTTGTTCTTTTGCCGTCCTAGCTAAGGGTATAATTTGACTAGCCGATTCTAAAATGTCTTCTGTGGTGAAGTCTCTATTTTGACTAAAACCGATGTGCATTGCTTCAATAATTGTCTGTTCGATTTCTGCACCTGAAAAATCGGGAGTTTCATAAGCTAGTCTTTTTATGTCATAGTTTTTGATATTATGAGGACGTAAATGGGATAAATGAACTTGAAAAATTGCTTCTCTTTCATCTTGTATGGGTAAGCCGACAAAAAATATTTCATCAAATCGCCCTTTACGTAAAATTTCTGGTGGCAGTGTTTGAATATTATTAGCTGTTGCTACTACAAATACGGGACTTTTTTTCTCTGCTAACCAAGTTATAAAAGTTCCAAAAACTCTGCTAGTTGTGCCTGAATCGCCCTTACCATCTGCACCAGCAAAGGCTTTGTCTATTTCGTCTATCCATAAAATACAGGGTGCTAAAGCCTCTGCTAAATTAATCATTTGACGAGTACGAGATTCTGATTCCCCCACTAAACCAGCAAATAAACGCCCTACATCTAAGCGTAATAGGGGTAAATGCCAATGATTGGCGATCGCCTTAGCCGTTAATGATTTACCT
>CAZWLZ010000015.1:0-20797 GCA_964634505.1 uncultured bacterium
GTCAGCACAAACAATTAAGGCTTCTTGGCGATAGAATACCAGATAATTTTTGGTAGCAATAACATCTAAAACTTGAACAGCAACAGCCATAATTTCAGGACCAATACCATCACCTGGTAATAAAGTCAAGCGATATTTTTTACTCATAATTTTTATTTTTAATATTTATTTAAGTGACGTTAGAGATATATAAGGTTTTTTAAGAAGGTTTTGGCTTAAATTAACGGATTGAGTTATTAACAAGTTATTAAATTACTTCACAACTTGAAAACACTTAGATTTATAAAGAAATTATTCTTTAATCTATTACCTATTATTACCTATTACCATTTATTACTTTTGCCTAACATCAGTTATTTAATTGTCAACTCTCAACTGTCAACTGTCAACTGTCAACTGTCAACTGTCAACTCATTTAAACCATCTTCCAATTTATTAGGGATCCCTTCACAACCTCCCGGAATAGTGCTACGAGTGTATTTGCCTCCCCAACAACAACAATAATAACGATTTTCTTCGCTTAAATTTTTCACCCCTGTTAAATTAGCTTTTTCGATCACAACTCCCGTATTTTCTCCTGTTTCATAATCGGGCTGATTTCTTTTATCTCTAGGAGTTGCAGTCAAACATGAACCATAAAACAACCTTACTCCTTTTAAATTAGCTTGTTCTAAATGAGCTTCAAAAAGTATAGTGCGAGATAAATTGGCTTTAACTAATTCACTTTGATTCAAATTTACTCTAACCATATTAGCATCAGTCAAATCTACCCAACGTAAATCTTGTCCCATTAAATTACTACCTGCCAATACTACCCCTAAATTAATCACTCTCATCCCTTGGCGATCTTCGGCGTAACCCCCCGAACCATCGAGAATAGGACGACCTAAATGACTATCACGACGCAAAGGAGTTAATAACCGAGATTTTGATAAAAAACGTAATATTTTTGCTTTGCCACTATCATCTACACTGCTTAAAATTGCTGCTGTTCTTCCTTCGGCGATCGCCCGTTCTTGAGGCCAATCTTCTAATAAACCATCAGGGCCTAAAACCAGATCAGAAATTCCTTGAAAATAAGTATCAATCGTTTGTTGTTGAGTAATGCGATTTTGTTGTATGGTCAAATCTTTAGAAATTACATATTGTTGCCAAGCTACATAAACAGCTAATACAGCAATAGATATTTGCCCCAAAGCCCCTACCCATTCCGCCCAAGAGCCAAATTCATCATATTTGAATTGATTAAGCCAGAAACCCAATTTTTGATAGATTCCAAGATAGTAAGCTAAAATCAGAGAAGCTAAACTTAAACCAATAAAACTAATTAAAGTTTGTCTTTCTTGGTGAGTAAGAAAATTAGTTAACCAAATCTGAACAGCTGGAATAACAGTTATCAAAGAAAAGAAGAAAGCAAAAATAGATCCTAAGGCACCCAACCAATAATTATTAAACCATAAACCTAAAAAAGAGATGCCTAAGGACACTAAAATATTATTGGTGTAAGATATTTTTTCCCGTTTAACATGGGTTAATTTTTTGGGGGGAATTATGATCTCTAAAACTGAATTTTGATCTTCTTCATGGTTAATTTGATTATTTCCATTCGGCATAATCTTTTCATTAGTAGATGGCGATCGGGAATTATTTTTGGCGATCGGTGAAGAAAATTGAGACTCGTCTTTAGGATTACTCATTACTGAAAAATAAAAAATTTATCCCTTGTTAAAGCTAATTATTTCCATGATCAAAATTAACTAATCTGATATTTAGGCTGATGAAAAGAGGAATCAATATTATATTTGACAATGTCAGCTAATTCTTGTAATTGACTAATGGCCTCTGCTCCTTCTAACTTCATCAATTCTCGATCATCTTTCATCTCTGTCCAAGTAATACCATAATCAGAAACTAAAAAACGAATTAAATGATTATCTACTAAGCTAACCATGAATGAAGCACTATTCAACTCATTGCCACAAGTATAACAGGATGCCAAATATCCTCGTCTTTCTAAAACTATGGCTAATGCCTGAAGATTCATTACTAAATCTTTGACAAATTCTTTATGTTGTTGTGCTAATCGAATAAACATTTTAACCTCCAAATGGTTTAAGCAATCTCAGAAATCTTTATATTTTTTTAATATTTACTTTTCCTAATATAAGATATTTTTAACAAAATAGCCAAAAATTATTTTCCTTTATTTTCTTGAGTGAAAAACTATTAATTTTAAAGGCTTTTGATTAATAAATTGATAATATCATGTTTTTAAATTTTTTTTATTAAGTTTAATTAAGGTCCTGAAAAGACAGCATCTTCAATATCTTGAAGGGAAAGAGAATAACGAAAAGCCCTTGTTATATCACTACCATCTGCCCCAGCTTTAAGATAAGAAACTACTAATTCTTCAATTTCTAAACTAATATTAGCTTCCCAAGATGCTTGTTTAATATACCAATAATTTAATGCTGTTTGATCTTGAATACAACCCATATTTTTAAGCCACATTTCAATTTTGGGCAAGGGATAATTGTATAAAGGAGTATCTTTTGTAAGATTGACCATAATCTAGTTTAAAATTCTAATGCTTCCATAATATATGGTATTCACTCATGGCGGTATTATCAAGTTAAAAGTAAAAGGTTATTTAAACTTGATTAAATATCTTAATTTTAATGAACAAAATAACATGATATTCTGAATTAAAGTTAATATTTTTTGCCTATATATAAAATATAAATATGAAATTAGTTGAATTTTATAATCAATGTCCAGATTGCTTATCTATGGCGATCGCCATAATCCCTATAGAAGGATTTGATCAAGAATATGATCTTTATTTAAGTTATCAATTTAATGAACAAAAAGAATCTCTTTTTGAGGGAGAAATCACTTTTAGTGTTAAAAGTTGTCTTTTAAAAATTGATTTTAAGAATGTGTTGTTGATCGAAAATTTTACCAATCAAGATATTAATTATTGTGATAATTATAGTTGGCAGATTAACAATATTAATCCTGACAAAAATGTAGTTTCTCCTACCAAAAAAATTAAATTGGCTAAAGTTAAAATTAATGGTGATTCTTATGCTTGTGAAAGTCAATTTATAGTAAAGGCAGAAGAAATTAGCTTAACTCAAATAGAAGGTTTATGGAAACATAATCTTACGCCTAATAAGCATGGTGTTTTAGATAGAAAAATTGCTAAATTTATTCATCAATATTATTTTGAACCTTATGGCTGTAAAATAACTTTTTCTTCTTCTGATTTTTCTCTACCAACTAATAATATATCTGAAGAAAAACAAGCATTTTTAAACATTATAAAAAGTGATTTAAAAAGCATTATTGAAAATATTTATAATACTGAAAAAAATGATTTATTAATTTTAGTAAAAATGGCTAAATTAGATATTTTAACTGATTTAGTTGGGGGAAATTTTGTGGGGGCAAATTTAACAGGAATTAATTTGAATAAGGCTAATTTAAAAAATATTAATTTTCGTGGTGCTGATTTGACGGATGCGGATTTGAGCGAAAGTAATTTAAGTTATGCAAAATTAAATGGTGCAGATTTGAGTGGTGCTTATGTAGAAAATGCCAATTTACAAGGAGTTAATTTTACTAATGCCAGTTTGGCTTTGGCTAATTTAATTGGCAGTAATTTAGAAGGTGCTAATTTTACTAAAACAAATTTAACTTCTACCAGTTTTGCTAATACTTCATTAAAGGAAGCAATGTTTGTTGATAATATTGGTTTAACACCCGAAAATAAGCAAATTTTAATTTCTAAAGGGGCAATTTTTCTTGTTACTTAATCTTACGTTATTTTGAGAAGTTAAATTTTTAGAACAATTAAAAAAGTTAAAATATGGTTTTCATATAAGGCTGGGTTTGTTCTTCTGATATTCTTGTTTTTAAGGTTCAAAACAATTTAAGAGATTGGTTATTACCGATGCTAATGAATGAACAGATAAAAGTTGATTAAAAACTATGGAAAAAATTATTTATAAAACCACAAAACAACAACAAACTAGTGACTTTTTTTACTGGCAACAACAACTCCCCGAAAAACGTTTAGAAGCTCTCGAACAAATTCGTCAGGAATACCACCAATATAAATATAATGCTGAACCAAGACTTCAAAGAGTTTATACAATTGTTAAACAAAAACCAAGTTAAATATCTAGTCATTGGCGGATATGCTGTCGCTATTCATGGACATCCTCGATACACAAAAGATATTAATATTTGGCTAGAAATGATCGAAGAAAATTCTCAGAAATTAATCAAAGCCTTAACCGAGTTTGGTTTTGGTTGTTTAGAACTAACCCCTGAAGATTTTCAAACTCTTGATTGAATTGTGCAACTTGGTTATCCCCCTAGTCGAATTGATTTAATTACTACTCCAGATGGAATTGATTTTCAGATTTGTTATAACTCAAAAATGGAAGTAAATTTAAATGAGATTCCTGTTAATTTTATTGATCTTGATAACCTAAAAAAAAAAATTAGCATCTGGCAGATTGCAAGACTTAGCAGATTTAGAAAACTTAAGTAGATGGACAAAATAAGTTGTATAGAAACAAGGAATTTAAACCCCTTGTCACTCTAAATTTAAAAAAATAAAATCCACAATTAATTTTGTCTAGGCACTTATCAATTTAACTCACGTTAATAAAGACAAAACAGGCTAGAAGCCTGTATCACCTTTTTGATAAATATTTTTTAATGGTTAATTATCTACCAATGCCGACAAAATGAAATCCTGCATCAATTACCTTTTGACGATCTAAAAAATTACGTCCATCAATAATTAAAGGATTATTCATAACTTTAGCCATTTTTGCTAAGTCTAAATTAAGAAATTCTTGCCAATCAGTGACTAACACTAAAGCATCACAGCCATCAGCTAACATTTCTACATCAGTTTCAATAATTACCCCTGATAAACCATGACTAATACCAGCTTGAGATACAATAGGATCATAGGCTTTAACCTTTGCACCTAAACGGTTTAACTGTTCAATCACATTGAGCGAAGGAGCATCTCTCATGTCATCAGTATCAGGTTTAAAAGTTAATCCTAATAAGCCGATAACTTTGCCTTTAAGAATTTTTAATTCATGTTGTAACTTTTCAATTACAATTACTCGTTGACGTTTATTGACATTAACTGCCGCATTCATTAACTCCGTTTCATAACCATAATCACTAGCAGTATGAATTAAAGCAGAAACATCTTTAGGAAAACATGAGCCTCCCCAACCTAATCCAGCTTGTAAAAATTTGCTACCGATACGAGAATCTAAACCAATTCCTTCGGCTACTTGAGTTACATCGGCACCTACTCGATCGCAAATATTGGCAACTTCATTAATAAAACTTATTTTAGTAGCGAGAAAAGCATTAGCGGCATACTTGATCATTTCTGCTGAACTTAAATCAGTTACAACTACTGGCACAGGAGGCAGATTAACATTTTCTGAAAAAGTCCTTTTTACTAAAGGTTGATATAATTCTTGCATCATGGCGATCGCCTTTTCGCTATTACTACCTAAAACAATACGATCAGGATTAAAAGTATCATAAACCGCACTACCTTCTCGCAAAAATTCAGGATTACTAACCACATCAAAAGGAATGGTAATGTCTTCGTGCATGGTAAAACCTTCACCAATAGAGACTTGTTGACGTTCTTTAATACCATCTAAAACGATCATTCGTACCCAATCCCCCGAACCGATTGGCACCGTTGACTTATTAACAATTACCTTATAACCCCCATTAAGATAAGTACCTATACCTTTAGCCACAGCCTCCACATAACGAGTATCACTTTCCCCATTAGGTAAGGCTGGAGTGCCTACAGCGATAAATAAAATTTCTCCATGATCAACACCCACCCCCAAATCGCTAGTAAATTCTAATCTACCACTTTCAATACTAGACTTCATTAACTCAGATAAACCTGGTTCATAAATAGGAGATTGTCCAGATTTCATCAACTTAACTTTTTCTTGATTATTATCCACACAAATCACATGATGCCCAATATGAGACAAACAAACACCCGTAACCAAGCCTACATAACCTGTACCAATAACGCAAACACGCATAAGTTATTTTTCCTCTTTAATTTAAAATAATTTATTAAAAATAAACTGTTAATTCTCAACTGTCAACTTTTTGTACTCGTTTGCTAAAATCTTCGATAGTCATTTTTAAACCTTCAGATAAAGCAATGGTTGGCTGCCAATTAAGATAATTTTTGGCTTTAGTAATATCCGGTTGTCTTTGTTTAGGATCATCTTCTGGTAAAGGTTTATAGACTAATTCTGTATTAGGGTTAATCATTTTTTGAATAGTTTGAGCTAATTCTAAAATAGAATATTCCCCCGGATTCCCTACATTAATAGGTCCCACATAATCGCCATTCATCAATCGCATTAAACCTTCTACCAAGTCAGAAACATAGCAAAAACTCCGAGTTTGCGAACCATCACCATAGATAGTTAAAGGAATACCTTTTAAGGCTTGGACGACAAAATTACTCACTACACGGCCATCATTTTCGAGCATTCTAGGCCCGTAAGTATTAAAAATTCGAGCTACTCTAATGTCAACTTTATGTTCTCGATAATATTCAAAAGCAAGAGTTTCCGCTACTCTTTTCCCTTCATCATAACAAGAGCGAGGCCCAATACAGTTAACATTGCCTCGATATTCTTCAGTTTGAGGATGTACATCTGGATCGCCATAGACTTCAGAGGTAGAAGCTAATAAAAATCTGGCTTTTACTCTTTTTGCTAACCCTAACATATTTAATGTACCTAAGACATTAGTTTTGATGGTTTTAACGGGATTAAATTGATAATGTACGGGAGAGGCGGGACAAGCTAAATGATATACTTGATCTACTTCTAAACGTATCGGTTCAGTTATATCATGGCGTATCAATTCAAAAAAAGGATCATCTAGCCATTTTATAATATTTTGTTTATGACCAGTATAAAAGTTATCTAAACATAAGACTTCATGACCTTGAACCATTAATCTATCGATCAGATGTGAGCCTATAAAACCAGCTCCACCAGTAACTAAAATTCTCATTTAACAATTTGTAATAATTTAAAATTAATTAATAACTTAACCTGATCTGGTAACATTTTGCAATTATTTATAGCTATTTAAAATTGAATTATTTAACCCAAGTTGCTACCTACAGAAACAAAAGCTTCTTGAAATGTCAATCAATCGCTCTGAACTAAAGTTCGCTGCTCAGAACTAAAACCCGTTGAAATGGTTTAAAACACTACTTAAAACCCTAAAATGTTAGTTTTAGTCAACTTTAGCTGACTTTAGTTTTTAGCCTTGAACTTTAGTTCAAGGTTATGTTCATAATAATTTTAAGATTAGGTAGCAACTTGGCTTATTTAAAGAATCAGTTAATGACATTGCATCATTTATTTTAGTTTAAATCAACTGAAATTTAGGTAAATTGCTGTTAATGAATGAAAAGTTCGGATTTGTCTCTAGCAAAGACACAAAGGGGTAAGATTAGAGAAAAAGCCTATTTTTGAAGTTTTAAAGTAATTTTATCTTGTCTAAAACCTTTTGATCTTGGTTAACCTAACGCCTAACACCAAATCCCTAAAACCTTAAAAATAGTTTGAGGAGAATTTTGTTTAATATTTACATTTGACGAATTATCTCTTGAATTTTTTGCTGTAAAGACGGATTGTCTTGAATATTTCTAGTTATTTGATTAAATTGACTAATAGATAAACCATTTTTTTTGACAATTGCTTCAGATTCAGTACAATAATTTTTAGCAATATCACGAGCTTTATCGGGTAATTTACTCAAATTTTCTGGTTGATTACAAGCTAATGGGGTGGTTTGGGCTTCTTTGCCAATAATGTTGACAATATTAGTTAAGGCTGGTTGTCGTATTTGTTCAATTTCTACAAGAGTTTGAGCATATTTTTGTAAATCACTCTCACTAATATTATTTTGAGCAAATGCTACGGTATTAAAATTTAATCCTCCTGTTTGCCAAGCAATTTTCGGGATAAAGTCTAATACTACTCCAAAGGTTGTGAAAATAAGCACAAGAGAAATATTCGTTAGTTTTTGTCTATGTACTTCTAATTGGTTATTGATTGAGTTAATCATGATTAAAAATAATTGAGATTAAATAATATGGATTCAAATAATAGGATTCATTTTAAAGAAAATTAGTTCCCTTAATTTGTAAATTAACCAAAAATTTTTTTGGCGTTGCTGAAGTTCGATCTGAAAATCAAAAATTTCTGTTCTCTTTTCTCTTACTTTTTCCGTCTTTGCGTCTTTACGAGAAACAAAATCATACTTTCCTTCACCAAGACTGATTTTTTTACCTAAACTAAGTTTAATTAATTTAATTTATAAATTATTTATTATATTTCAATTATTTAATAAAAATTTATTTGTTTCTAATAAATTCATTGGTTTAGAAAAAAGATAACCCTGCCCTAATTTACATCCTAATTTAAGTAAAGTTTCTAGTTGACTAATGGTTTCAATTCCTTCTGCTACTACTTCTAAATCTAAATCTTGGGCTAAATTGATTATGGCGGCTACTATTTTTGATTTGGTAATATTCTCATCAATATCACGGATAAAAGATTGATCTAATTTTAAGCCCTTAATAGGTAAAGAATGTAAATAACTTAAGCTAGAATAACCTGTACCAAAATCATCAATCCATAATTTTATTTGGCGATCTCCAATTTCTTTTAACTTAGTTATAGTTGATTTATGTTGTAAAATACAACAACTTTCGGTAATTTCTAATTTAATAAAAGAAGGATTAACTTTAGTTTCAGCCAAGATTAAGTCTATTTGACTTAAAAAATCATCAGAGTTAAATTCTTGACAGGATAAATTAACGCTAATAAATGGAATTATAGTTTTTGAAGTACCACCAGCTAGAGGCAGGGTTTTATGCCATTTTACCCATTGAAAACAAACTTGTTTTAACATCCAAAAACCGATGGGAATAATTAAAGATGTTTCTTCGGCGATGGGAATAAATTCACCCGGGGAAACAAATCCTTTTTCAGGGTGTTGCCAACGAATTAAACTTTCAAATCCTTGAATTTGCTTGGTATTAATATCAATAATCGGTTGATAATAAGGGCTAAATTCAGTGTTATCTATGGTTGCTTTTCTTAAGTCATTTTCTAATGTTAATTTACTTAAAGCATTGAGATGCATTTGGGATTGAAAAATTTGATAAAAAACTTTGGGATTAGATTTAGCTTCATACATAGCTCTATCTGCATACTGTATTGCCTCAAGAGGATTTAAGTTATTAAGTTCATCTTTAGTCAAATTATTACTAAAAAGTATACCAATACTAATACCAGAAAATAATTGATGTTTTTCAATTAAAAATGGAGACTTAAAGGCATCATTTAATTGATGAGCTAATTGGGTCAGTTGTTCAATATAATCAACGGAGGGAATCAAAATGGTAAATTCATCTCCTCCTAGTCTAGCAACAAGATCATTTTGTGCTAAACAACTTTTTAAACGTTTTGCAATTTCAATTAATAATAAATCCCCGACATGATGCCCTAAGCTATCATTAACAATTTTAAAGTTATTACAATCTAAAAATAATAAGCCAAATTTATGATTATCAGATTTATCTTGTTTAACTTTTGTGATAATTTTGTCTAATTTTTCTAAGAAAAAATTACGATTAGGAAGTTGAGTTAAAGTATCAAAAAAAGCAGCTTTATGTAACTTTGCTTGTATTTCTTTATATTTAGTTATGTCCTCTACTGTACCCTCATAATAGAGTAAATTACCCTGATGATCTCTAACAGCCCTAGCATTTTCAGAAATCCAAATTATACTACCGTCTCGGCGATAAACTTGGGATACAAAATTAGTTAAAATGTCATTTTTTTCTAATGAGGAGATAAATTTTTTTCTTCTGTCTTTTTTAACATAAAGATAATTTGCAATGTCACTCAAATTGATTTGTAATTGTTCTGGACTATCGTAACCATATATTTTAGCTAAGGATTGATTGGCAGAAATATAATGCCCACAAGGAGAAGTTTGAAAAATTCCCTCAATCGAATTATCAAAAATATTACGATATTTAGTTTCTGCTGTTAACAATGCTTCTTCTGCTTGTTTTAAGCAACTAATATCTGTGATAAATCCTTCTATTCCTAAAATATTACCCTCCTGATCGTAAATTCCTTCTCCTTTTTCTAAAATCCATTTTTGTTCCTCATTTTTGGTAAAAATTCGATATTCGATAGCATAGTTTTGATAATTTTTGATCGATAATTCAATATGAGAAACTACTTTTTCTAAATCAAGAGGGTGAGTAATTTTGGCTAAATTGAGTTTATTATCCTCAATTAAGTAATTTATAGAATAACCAGTCAACTTTTCACAACTATCACTGATATAGTCTTCTTCCCAATCTTTAGAGTAACTAATGCGAAAAAATAAGCCTGAAGTCGAATTAATTAAAGTATTTATTTGTCTTTGACTTTCTTGTAATTCTAATTCAATTTGTTTATGTTTAAATATATTTCCCAATTGACAAGCTACACCTTCTACTAAGGAAAGAAGGGAAAAATCAATGGAGATAGATTGACGTAGAAAAAATATGAGGATAGCCACAACTTCATTATTAGCGATAATCGGCACACCAAAACCAGATTTTAATCCACATTGACGGGCTAATGGCGATCGCCTAAATTCTTGATTAATGTCAATATCTTCCATCCATTCACTTTGTTCACTCGCCCATATTTTCCCTGGTAATCCAATGGCATTTTGAAAACGAAAATTGTAACTTTCTTCTCTAAATTTAGCTAAAGATAAACTATAACCTTCTACCTTGTTTTTTTTCAGAGGAAACCAACTGGTAGAGTAAATTAAAGATTTTTTATCTTTTGATGGTATCCAAGCTTCGCCAAAATCCCATTTGGTTATTTCACAAACGCTTTTTATGGTATATAACAAGGCTGTTTCTACATTAGTAGATGAACGAATGGCTTCTGAGATATTTAATAGTAGAGATTTTTCCTGTTCAATTCTTTTTTTTTCGGTAATATCAATGATGATGCCGATCATAATATTGATATTTTCCTGAGGATTATAAATTATTTCTCCTAATTCCCATAACCATTTTATTTCTCCTAGTGAATTTTTGATTTGATATTCTATTTGATAATTACTTTGAGTAGCGATCGCCTTTTGGATGGCTTTTTTTCTCACATTTCGATCTTGAGAATAAATTAAATTATTAAAATTAATTCGCTCATTTTGATAAAAATCTTGTGCCGAATATCCTGTTAATTTCCAACAATTTTCGCTAATATAATCCAATTTTTCGGTAGAGTGATTTTGATATTTAAAAATGATACAAGGTAAATGTTTTAAGACAGAAGATATGTGCAATAAGGCTTGAGTTAAATAGATGAAAGAATTAGATTTTACTTCTTTAAAAACATCAGTAATTAATTGTTCAACTATTTTATTTATTTGAGGCTGAAAAATATTGATAGGTATTTTTATTTGTTCATCTAACATATTATTATGCCTATTTTTTCTAAACTGCATAAATTCTCCTAGATTATTTTCATTTTGTAAACTATCTATTTGATTCGGTTTATTCATTATTTTTCTCCCTCTTTCGATTTATGTTGATATAACCAGCTCTTCTGAATTGATAAGGAGATATGGTATTATTATAAAAATAATAATTTTTGTTTTATTTGTAAATTCAATTTTAAATTGAGCTAAATTCATTTTTCGTATTTTTTAATACTTTTCGCTCATAATCATAGTTATTAATTAAATTTTCAGCAAATCAATTTTTTTTGAGGAACAATCTATTATCATTGTTAAATAAAAAATTTTTGTGAAATAACAATAATTTATGATTCCTTTAATTTTAAATATAGTTATTCTGGCTGTAAGTCTCTTAATTATCGCTAAAATACCTCCCATTGGTGTACAAGTTGATAGTCCTGTTAAAGCCTTAATTGGTGGCGGTATTATTGGATTTTTGAACGGTATTGGAGGAATAATACCTAATCCTATTACTACTGGAATCAATATTATTAGTTTAGGCCTTATCCCTCTTATCTGTAGTACGATCGTTTTTGCTTTAGCAGCCTGGTTAGTACCCGGTTTTCGTCTAGTTTCTGGTATTTGGAGTGCTGTTATGGGTGCTATTTTTTTGGCAATTATCAGTTCAATTTTAAATTATGTCTTAAAGATCATTTTTTAAGTTATAATTTCTTTGGTTTTGATCATTTTTATGGAGTTTTTTTATGGGATTTTTAAGTAAATTATTTGGCAAAAAAGAAGAAGAAAAAGCACAAGCTACCCCTAGCTTTACGGTATCTCAAGTAGCAGAAAGTAAATCGATCGCCCCTGAAAAAGTTGGTTTGGATGGGGAATTTGATGAAAGTGGTTTGGCAAAAAGAGTTGCAAAGGCTTTAGATGACGCTAACATTTCTGATGAAATCGGTCTATGGGTAGCTCAAAGTGGTAGCACTGTTGTGCTTAAATATAACCCCGACGCTGAAGCAAGTCTAGCACAAGCTAAGCAAGTTGCTATGGGTGTTGAAGGGGCAACTTCTGTTGAAACTGTACCTAATAGTTAATTTTGTCTTTGTAAAAACAAAGAATTATCTCTTTTTTGTAAAATAATTTTAATATTTATTGACGATAAATATTATTTTTGTTATAACACCTGCAGTTTCATATAGTTATAATGAGTTAAAGCCACTTTATCTTAATTCAAGAGAAGAGAATTAGGGTAGGGTGGCTTTTCTTTTTTTTGATTAGTAAAAAT
The DNA here is from genome assembly GCA_964634505.1 of uncultured bacterium. GTDB lineage: Bacteria > Cyanobacteriota > Cyanobacteriia > Cyanobacteriales > Cyanobacteriaceae > CAZWLZ01. The sequence goes on from CAZWLZ010000015.1 coordinate 12,884, forward strand.
TATTATTTTAGATCAAAACTGGTTGCTATCTTTTGATTATAAAAATTTATTCAGTATTGATGATCAAGAATGAAGTCAGTTAATAGTTATGATATTAGTCATAAGATTAATTTTGAAATTATGCACATAATTTTCTAAATACAATCAAATATAATTAAATCTTAATTTCATTTTTATAATTAAAACGATCCATAATTAATTTTAATTAAAATCTATGGATTAATTTTGAATGATAGTAGTCGTATGGACGTTAGAATGTAATTAAACGAGTCGAGGTGGATTGGGATTAAGAGACTTTTTTAGCTGGTAATGAGAAAAGAAACAGAGAAGTAAGGTAAAACAACGGAGAGAGAGGGATTTGAACCCTCGAAGGTTTAACCCTTAACAGTTTTCGAGACTGCCGCATTCAACCACTCTGCCATCTCTCCTTTTTTAGATTAGTTTATTATTATATCATATTTTGTGACATAATATAAGGGGAAAATCCTTTTTTTTGTTGATATTGAATTGCACCATCTTCAACTGTAGAATAATATTCTATCTTTAATCTTTTTAATTCTCTTTTCATTTTTGGGCTTAATTTATATTGAAAGGCGATCGCCACTTGTGGTTTAATAGTTTCCAGTTGATGGGGATTAAGATCAATTCCAGACCATAACAATACATCAGATTGACTAACAATAGTATCTAAATTTTTGGGTAATTTTTGGGGTAAAAAAAGCCATTTTTTGCCAAAAATATTAATTTCTAAAATGCCTAATTTTTCCGAAAGTAATTGGAGATTATTTTGATCAAAATTTAAAGTTTTATTTGATATTAATTGGGGAGTTTTTTCATCCAAAGAATTTAACATTAAAATTTGATTACCAGAAATATTTTGATAGTTTTTGAGTTCAAATTTTTCTAAATCTTGATCTTTTTTTAAATCAATAAAAAAATTTAATTTATTAATACCTTGGTAAGTCAAAAAAGGTAATAAAGAATATCTAAAATTATCAATATTTTCTTGGTTACTATAATTAATTAAACTATGATTTCCTTTAGCTTGAATTAAAATTGTTGCTTGTTGATTATTGTTTAAAACAGTTACTTGATTTAGGTTAAATTTAGTAATAAATAGAGGTAAAATCATTATTGTTAATAAAAATAAAGTCATTAATTGCCATCTTTTTTTCGGCCAATTTAGTTTCCAAATAGCTAGAAAAACTCCATAACAAATTAATAAACTAAGCAAAGAAATTTGACCAATATTAATAGAAATGAAAGGAAGATAAGAACATAAATCAACTATTTTTAATAACCACAATGTAGGGTATTTTAATAACCAAGAAGTCATACTACCAAGAGGAAGAAAAATAATACCAAATAAAGCAGAAATCATACTACCTAAACTAATAATTGTAATTAAGGGATTGGTGATGATATTAACCAGAATGCTATAGAGAGGAATGGTTTTAAAAATATAACTTTGTAGGGGAAAAATCCAAACAGAAGCTGCTACTGGTACGGCAATTAAATTAGCAAGAGTAGGGGGAAGCCACTCTAAACCAGTGGCGATCGGTTTTGTTAAAATCAATAGCCCTAAAGTGGCTAAAAAGCTAAATTGAAAGCCCACATCCCAAATCCATAAAGGGTTAATTAATAATAAAATAGTTGCCACTAAAATTAAACTGTTTAAAGAGTTGATTTTACGATCATTTGTCATACTAATTAATAAAGCAATACCCATTAAACTAGCTCGTAAAATGGGGGGATAAAAACCCGTTAAAAGGGTATAAATGAGGATGCCAAATGTACCAATAATTAATTGAATTTTAGGGGATAAATTTTTGGTAAAAAATAAGATAAAAGTTAACCATAAAGAGATTTGAAAACCTGAAACGGAAAGGACATGACTTAAACCTAATTTAGTAAAAGAATCTTGTATTTGATAGTTTAAATTACCATTATTTTTACCGATGGTAATTGAAGTTATTAGATTACCTAAAGGCACTTTTAAGTATTTTAAATGACTGCGAATAATTCTATTTCTTAATTGCCATAAAATGGTTTGAATTATATTACCTTGTTGATCAATTTTAACTGTTTGTCCGTTCAATCCTGCAAAAATTCCTTGCTTTAATAAGTAATTTTTAAAATCAAATACTCCCACATTGGATTGAGAAAAAGGTTGATATAATTTACCAATAATGGTTAACTTTTGAGAAGGATATAATCCTGTTGCTTGTAACAATGGCACAGTTACATATAATTTTCCTGTTATATTTATATTAGTTTCTGAAGATAATTTAAGTTTATTGGTATTAAGAATAAATTGTATTTTGTCACTTCTAGTTAATCTTGGAATGGAAATAATTTCGCCTTTTACTTCTACTAAATTGTTAACTTTTCCATAATTATTTAATTGATTACTAATATCATTTATACCTGGTGATGGTATCCTAAATTGAAAATAAGTAACCGCCAATAATATCATTAAACCACTACTAATTAAGACACTTTTTGGGGGTGAAAAATACCAAAAGCGGGGTAATAAAATAGTAATTAGTGTGGTTAAAATTGTCACGCTTAAAAAGAATCCTGTCCATTCTTGTGAAGAAAATTTTTGGACAGGAGAAGAAGAAATATTGGTAAAAAGTAAACCAATAATATAACTAAAACTTAGGATTATTCCATATTTAGCCATAATTTACTTTAGAGAGAAAGTCCTAACTTTAATCCTAATAAAGCATGACCAAATAAGATCATTAAGGCTATACTACCAAGATAAGCATGAACAGTACGCAAAGTTGCTTTGTTACCGATAAAACCAGTAGCAGAAATTACGCCGTTTAAGCCTAATAAGAGTATAACTGATGAACCTGTCCAAAAATGAGGACTTTCTAAAATCGGTTGCCCTTGCATTAGTAGTGAGATTAAACCGCCACTATAACCTAAGGTGATAAATAAGAATAATAAAGGTGCGGCTTGTCTATGGCCACTTCTACTTTTGTCGGCTTCTTCACCAGTGGCTAAAACCCTACTACGCCAACCAGTTAAACCAACGACGCTACCAACTACAAATACAACGATCGCCATCATCAAAGGATGTCCCCATTGTACAATAGTTTCGGGTGTATCTAATGTTTTAAAGAAATCGGCGATCGGTTGTAACTGTTTTGTTAATATTTCTTGCATAATATTTATTTTTCTTTACATAACTTTACGATATTTGATCATAACATGAGAATAAGTAGTCAGTGATAAATTATCAGTAAGTCTTTAATTATCAATTATCAATAAGTGAAATTATGTCTAAAATTTTAGTGATAGAAGATGAGGAAAAATTAGCCCACTTTATTGAGTTAGAGTTGCAATATGAGGGTTATGTCGTTACTGTTTGTAAAAATGGGTTAAATACTTTAACAGTGGCTAAAGAAATTAAACCAGATTTAGTTTTAATAGATTTGATGTTAGGGAATATTTCAGGCTTAGATATTTGTCGTCATTTGCGTTCCATAGGTGATAAAGTTCCAGTTATATTATTAACCAATAAAGACGAAATTAATGATCGTGTAGCTGGTTTAGATGCTGGTGCTGATGATTATTTACTTAAGCCTTTTAGTGGGGAAGAGTTAGTAACAAGGATTAGAGTACATTTAAGAAATTTAGCTGATCAAGAAGACCCTGATCTGTTAGAATTTATTGATCTTACTTTGAATAAACGTACTAGAGAAGTTTATCGTGGCGATCGCCAAATAGAATTAACATCAACCGAATATTATTTACTAGAATATTTAATATCTCATCCAAGAGAAGTATTAACAAGAGAGGAAATTTTAGAAAAAGTGTGGGGTTATGATTTTAGGGGGGATTCTAATATTATTGAAGTTTATATTCGTTATTTAAGAATAAAATTAGAAGCTAATCATGAATCAAGACTAATAAAAACAGTGCGTGGTATTGGTTATGTTTTAAAGGAATGAGAGATAATTGGATAGAGTTTGATTAATGTTAGGTTTCTATGTCATTTAAAATGAGTAATTAAAAATAATCACGAAGGAGAAGAGAAAGTAGTATAATCATCTTTAGAATAAGAGAAATTTTGGTTTTATGAGTTATCATACTTTTACTTCGGGTTTATCTAGTGGCAAAATTCAACTAGAAGAACGCACTTTAGAATTATTATGTATTATTGGTTTATTATTAGCTTCTTTAATTTTATATACGATTCATTTAGGAAGTTTGCCTTTAAGAGATTGGGATGAGGCAACTGTGGCACAAGTAGCTAAAGAGATTTATCAATCCCCTTTTTTAGATTTAAAATGGTTATTCCCCACCATTTGGGGCGAACCCTATGTTAATAAACCGCCCCTTATTCATGGTTTAATAGCTATTGTTTATTCTATTTTTGGTATTAATGAGTTTTCCACTCGTATTGTAGGTGCGTCTTTAAGTGCTTTTGCTGTACCTTTATTATATTGTGTAGCTAGAGAGTTATTTTTACCTCGTTATTATGCTCTTTTTTCGGCTTTGGTATATTTAACGACTTTTCCAGTGGTACGTCATGGACGTTTAGCTATGCTTGATGGGGCAGTAATTTGTTTTTCTCTATTCATGTTTTTGTGTTTATTAAAATCACGGCGTAATGTACGATGGTCATTAGGAATTGGTATTGGATTTGGCTTAATTTGTTTAAGTAAAGGTTGGATGTTAGGCATTTTAATGGGTAGTATCGGTTTTATGTTTTTACTATGGGATACGCCCAGATTACTTACTTCTATTTATCTTTGGTTTGGTTTATTGGTGGGCAGTTTACCTGTTATTTTTTGGCAAATTTCTCATTTTCTTAATTTAGATAAAAATTTAGTAAATATTGCAATTTTTGATCAATCTTTAGAGAGAATTTATACTCCTGTGGAAGGACATGCGGGCCCTTTTTGGTATTATTTATTAGAATTGCTCAAGTATCCTCACCCTTGGTTATTTATTTCTTTTTTTGGCTTATTTTCTGCTTGGCGACATCGTAATTGGAGTTGGGGAAAATTTATTATTACTTGGAGTTGTATTTATTTAGGCATTGTATCCGTAATGTTTACTAAATTACCTTGGTATATTATGCCTATTTATCCCGCTTTAGCTTTGGCTGCTGGGGTTGCTTTAGCTGAAGTTAAATCTTTACCTAATGATTATCCTTATCCTGCTTCTTGGACTAAATTTTTTTATTTTCTAAGTTCGGCGATCGCCATCGGTATTATTTATTTTGCCTATATCGAAAAAAATAATTATCCTTTACTGGTAATTTTAGGCTTAATTGGTATCACCATGCTAATTACAGCAATTATGATTAGCAAAAGAGATCAACAATTTATGATAGTTTTATTTTGGGGTATGTATGTATCATTATTGTTATTATTTAGTTCAGATTATTGGTTATGGGAATTAAATGAATCTTTTGAAGTAAAACCCGTAGCCACTTTAGTTAAACATCATGTACCTAAAAACCAAAAAGTTTATACTTCTTTTGATTATGAACGTCCATCTTTAAATTTTTATAGCGAACATAAAATTTTGCCTCTTAATTCAGTAATTGGTAAAGATAAACAATGGAAAAGTCTTACTGAATTTTGGCAAGATAACAATAATAATTTATTAGTAAATAACACAAATCAAGCTGAAATTTTAAAAGAATTAAATTTAATGCAAATACCTTGCAACAAAGACATTGAAAAAGAAACTACTTTACCTAATGATAATCTTCACACAATTAAATTATTACCAAAACAAGGGGAAGGAGTAGAATGTTTTACGAGCAAATCAGCTTCTGATTGGTTACTTTTGATTCACTAAAATTTATTCTAATACTAAATATTAGTAGGATGATGTACTCCCCATATCAAAACCATTTGAATCTATTTTAAAAACCTTATGAAACAGGTGTTACAGTTGATTTTAGTAATTTTATACAATATAGGCCATATAATAATTCTAGGTAAGATGCAAAATGAGTTCTATAAATTGAATGATAGTTAACAAATAATTACAGAGCAAGGGCTGGAATATTCCTAGTTATATTAGACAGTAATTACGATAAAATTATGAGTTAGACAGAAAAATACCCTGATAGAAGCAAGTAAAAATGACATTTGCAGAAATAAAACACGAGTTTGACAATAAATATGGGACGACAACAGAATATGACTGCTTCCTTCCCGAACATTTAACTTTTGGACGAAAAACCAATTTCAAAAAGAAAAATGGACAAAGAAACGAACAGTATTATAAATGGCAATTCCTTTATTCCATAGTTCAATCAGGACTTTTTGCCAAAGACTATATCGGGACTGAAGTTCAATTCCCGAAAGGCAATAAATCTTCTGCACCGCTCAAACTTGACGCAGCAATTTTTGACGACATTACTTGGTTTGATAAGTACAAAGACTATCATGAAAAAGGAAATAATGAAAGTTTAGAATGGCTACGTGAACACCTGATTGTTGCTCTTGAATTTAAGAAAGAAGACAACAAAAATATAGCTGATGTTTGGGATAAGCAACTGAAAGCATACTTGAACGAAAGCCGCAGACAGTTTTGTCTGGCTGTTTTGTATGACACCGAAAGGCTTTATCTATTCCGCAAGCACAACAGCAAATTTTTACGATACAGTGAAGAATTTAACAGTAAAGGCGAAGATAGCAAGACAAAAGAACTTGCTTTACACCTACCCGACCCTTATTTTAATTTACCTAGCTTTGAAGATTTATTAGAATGGACAGAAGCTAAAACGATTGACCGTTCTAAAAGAGCGATCACGGACTTAGACATTATTTCAGGAGTTCATTCAACGCAAATTAATGATGCTATGAGTAGCATTTTGCGAACAATGGATAAGGTGGGAATGGTAAATCAAAAAGGTTTTGAAATTCTAATTCAAATTCTTTCTCTCAAAATCTACGATGAAAAAAGAAACGAAAAAACAGCAACTCGATTTTTGGATTTCTACATAACAGACGAGGAAAGAAATTTTAAAAACCTTGCTGACAGATTTCTTCAAGAGTTTATTAAACGTATCAATGCCTTGAGAGATGAAGCTTCAGGGACTTATTACCGTATTTTAAAAGATAATCCTCTGAACGTAAAGAACGAAAACCATATTAAAGTTTTAATTGAAGTTGTGTATCAGTTTCAAGATTATTCTTTTGTACGTTCCCACAAAACCGACCTTTATCAGTTAGTATTTTACAAGTTTGCAACACCATTTTCCAAAGATCAAAACGCACAATTTGTTACACCACTTCCGCTCATTGACTTTTTGGTAAACATTGTAAATCCGAGAAATGGCGAAACAGTTATTGATCCAACAGTTGGCATTGCCGACTTCCTTTCCGTTTCTTATGTAAACTCTAACAGCAAGTTAGACGACAACAATATTTTCGGAATGGACATTGACGAGCAAATGGTAATGCTTGCCACGCTAAATATGCTTTTGAACGGTGACGGTAACGCTAAAATAAAAGCGAAAGCAGGTTATGGCTCTTTACTTTCAAAGTTTGACCACAAAGGCGATATTCTTGAACTTGTACCGACAATGAACCAAAAAGGAAATTGGGATGATAGACCAGATGATAACCAAATCAAAAAATTTGATGTAGTGCTGACTAATCCACCTTTTGGTGAAGACCGTGCATTTGTACCAAAAGACGATAAAGATTTGGAAATGATACAGTGCTACGAACTTTGGCACTTGTATAGCAACAAAAGTGAAGAACAACCACAAGGCAAAAAGAAAAAACCAGAAAAACAGGCAAGTAAAATAGATTTAGGTGTTGTGTTTCTTGAAAATGCTTACCATATTTTGAAAGAAAACGGCAGAATGGGTATTGTTCTTTCAAATTCCATAGCCAGTATTGACACACATAAAATTGCTCGTAAGTG
>CAZWLZ010000016.1:0-20773 GCA_964634505.1 uncultured bacterium
ATACATAGTTAGAATTATAATTAATTCTGGGACAAGATTTAAACTCGGAGTAATTCCCATGGAAAGCCCAACAGTGCCAAAAGCAGAAATTACTTCAAAAAAAATAGCAATAAAGTCTAAACTTGGTTGCACAATGGTAATAATAAAAGTCATCAGAATCACCGTTAAACTTGATCCAAAAACTACTGCCATGGACTTTAAAATTAGAGATGCTGGAACTTCTCTTTGATACATAATAACGCTCTCTTTTCCTTGTAAAACAGATTTTGTACCATTAATTAAAATGCGTAAAGTAGTGGTTTTAATGCCTCCTCCAGTGCCACTTGGGCTAGCACCAATAAACATCAAACCCATAGTTAAAAATAATCCAGCCGTCGTCATTCTGCCAATATCAATACTATTAAATCCCGCTGTTCGAGTTGTCACCGATTGAAACCAAGCTGCTAGAATTTTACCTTTAACATTTAAACCTTGTAAAGTATTAGGATTATGTAATTCTGTTAAATAAAAGGAAACCGTACCAAAAAACAATAAAAAAATTGTGGTACTAACAACCACTTTAAAATTAAGAGAAAAACTAAATCTTTGCTTATTTTTACTAATAAAAATGGAATTCAACCAAAAATAAAACTCAATAATTACTTGATAACCAATACCACCAAAAATAATTAACATCGTAATAGCAAAATTGATAATAAAAGAATTTTGATAACTCATTAAATTATCTTTGAATAAACTAAATCCCGCATTATTCCAAGCACTAACACTATGAAATACCGCTAACCAAAGACTTTGTAAAGGAGGATATTGCTGAAGAAAAACTTTAAACATTAAGATAGCGCCAAATATTTCAAAGATTAAAGTTGTGGCGATAATAGAATTTATTAAACTCTTACTTCCTTGTAAAAAAGGGCGATCAAATGATTCTTGAATGGCCACTTTTTGATGAAAATCAAATTTTTTTCCAATTAATAAAATTAAAAATGTGGTAGTCGTCATATAACCTAAACCACCAATTTGAATTAAACAAGTCAAAATAAATTGTCCCCAAAAAGAGAAATAAGTACCGGTATCAACTACAGCTAATCCCGTTACGCAAACAGCTGAAGTGGTTGTAAATAAAGCTGTAACAAAGCTTCCCCATTCTCCAGTAGCAATAGAAAAAGGAAAAGTTAATAATAAACTGCCAATGGTGATTACTGACAGAAATCCTAAGCAAATAGTTCGGGAAATAGTCATAGGTATAAAATAAAGATCAAAATAAATAATCTCACATTATTAAAAAATAAAATTAATTGAAATTACGAAATCTTTAAAAAGTAAAAGACTTGCATTAAATCCTTGATAAAATTTAATCGATCAATATTGATCAACCATGACTATCATAAAGTTTTTTTGTTTAAAATTTCTTTTAATCTCTAGTAATAGGATTTGTCCGTGGATTTTTAGGTACTGGTTTGATTCGTGGACAAGCATAAGGTATTACTTTTTCTATTTTGAGAGTATCGTTATGGCGAGTACAAATAAGTTTATAAACATAACCAACCCATAACTTTCTAGTATTTAGCCATTCGTGATAATTAATAAAAGAGTATTTGAATTTTTTGATATAACCAGTCTTTTTCGCCATATCACGAATTTCTTTAGCTGTCATTGATCTTTGTACGGTTAAGTTTTTTTGTGCTGTCCATACTCCAATAAATTCCCATTTTTCTTGCCCTCGATTAGAAGATGGAATATCATTATCCCACGCTACAATCTGAAAACATACTAATTTCCCTTCAGACATTTTCGGATAACCTCTATACCAATGTAAACCGAGAATATCCTCATGATTAAACGCCAACCATTTTAAACGGGGATTTTTAAAAGTTGCATCTATTTCAAATCCGTCAGGTAATCTCAAACGAAAAACACCTTCTTCATCAGTGGGTTTAAACAAAAAACCTTGTATTTCGGCGATCGCCTGATGACATCCATTACCAACTAAGATTTTATATCTTGTTCTTTCTTTTTCTCCAGATAGATGATTATTTTGATGTTTAGGAATCATGTGATTATTATTTGATTTATGTAAATTTTTTGAAGTATCAATTTTATTTATTTTATTAACAGAAATTATCTTATTTTTTTGTATATTCATCTGTTGATTTAATTTTTATAAATTTGTCAATTTAGCTTACCCATATTAACCATTAATTCTATTATGTTTTAAAAAAATATTCAGCTTTTTTTTATTTTTTTTAACTTGAATATCTTTCCGTAAATTTACATAAATTTAAAGATTAAGTATCCAGTAATAATACTTAAGTATTAAAATTCAATAGTCAAAAAAAAATACTTAAGTAGTCAAGTTAACTATAAAAAAAAATACCTAAGTAGTAAAATTAACTATTTTTGATTAAAAATTAAGTATTGAAAGATTAAATTTATTAAGTATTAATTATTAAGTATTAAATTTAGTTTTAGGTATTTTAGATTAAATTTTGGGAAAGAAAATAGAGATTTATTATTATGTAATAATGTGATTTTTATAATCAAAAAAAATTAATTTATCTATAAAAATTTATTTTCTCAAAGTTTTTAAAACTAAATTCTTTAACCTTAATATTTCATTTACAAGAAAAAAAACTCAATGGTTTTATCTATTGAAATTTATTAGAATAATAAATAGTTTTTATATTGATAAATAATGGTATCCACAAAAGAAGAAATCTTAAAAAAAGTTGAACATAAACAAACAATTACTCGTGTTTTAGACAAAATTGAACAAGCCATCAAAAATTGGGAATTAGTTACAACTGATTTTCTCTCACCCCCTGAATTAATCGAAATTAATGAAATTTTTAAAAATTTAACGGAAATAAAATTTATTACTTGGGGAGGTTATCCTCAAGCAGAAAGAAATATCCTAGCGATTCATCGAGAAGAAATTTATAACGAAAAAACAGAAATTCCTCTAGTTGCTTTAGATATTGCTGGTAATTTTTTATTTGATAGTGCCACTCATCGAGACTTTTTAGGGGCAATTTTAGGCACGGGAATAGTTAGAGATAAAGTTGGAGATATTATCGTTTTAGGAGAAAGAGGAGCTCAAGTAATTGTATTATCTGAAATTGCTGATTTTATTCAAAATAACTTAGTTCAAGTACGAACTGTACCAGTTAAAGTCAATTTAATAGAATTAACTGACTTAAAAATAAGAGAACCCAAAAAACAAGAATTAACTACCGTAGAAGCCTCCTTACGTTTAGATGCGATCGCCTCTTTCGGTTTTAAAATATCTCGTAGCAAAATGGTAGAGGCTATAAATAATAATGATATACGAGTTAATTGGAAAGAAATCACACAACCGAGTTATAACCTAAAAACAGGGGATTTAGTCTCTTTTAGAGGTAAAGGCAGACTAGAAATAGGAGAAATTCAAGTAACTAAAAAAGAACGTTATCGTATTAATTTAATTAAATTTGTTTAACACAATAGACCTCTTGCAAAAGTCAAAAATATAATTAATCATAATAAAGTTTTCGTCAATTATTATGCTTATTTCCTGTATTGTATTAATTATTAGGTTATTTTTGCAAGAGGTCTATTGATTATCTGTGTATATTCCGTTGGGACAATTCTTCTGTGGGTGGGTACGGAGATAGAAACCCAAAGGCGATCGCCAATTAAGAAGATTTGAGGGTTAAATTTGTTTTAATTATCCTATTTTTTGCTATGATTACCAATTTATAATTTATAACTAATAATTTATAATCAAAACCCCCAGAAATGTTAAAGATAAAAACTGATATTCGTACTTGTGGCATTAATCGTAATCATTGGTATGTAGTGGCTACAAGTAAAGAAGTCACAAATAAACCTTTAGGTGTTACTCTTTGGAAACAAAATATTGTTTTATATCGAGATAGTCAAGGCAAAATTAACGCTTTAGAAGATTTTTGTCCTCATCGTCGAGTTAAATTAAGTGAAGGTATTATTATTGGTGACGACATTGAATGTGCTTATCATGGTTGGCGTTTTAATGCTGATGGTCATTGTTCTTTTATTCCTTACCTCACTTCTGATCAAAAATTGCCTCCGTGTCAAATTGCTTCAATTAAGGTGCAAGAGTTGAATGGCTTTATTTGGGTTTTATCTTCTTCTATTTCCCCATCAACAGAAAAAAGTTTAGAAAATAATGCAGATGCAGATATATTACCTTTACCAATTCCAGAATGGGATGATCTTAATTATATTACCAGTGTAGCAACTATCGATTGTCCGGGTCATTTTTCTTTTTTGATTGAAAATTTGATGGATATGTATCACGGACACTTACATAATGATTACCAAGCATGGGCAGAGGCTTCTTTACAAGAGTTAACTGCTGATGAGAATCAAGTTACGGCTTTATATCAAGCCCAAAGTTATTATCGTATTGATAAAATTTGGTCAATTTCTCAATTGTTTTTTCCTGCTTTACGTCGTTTACATCCTGAACCTTTAACGGTACAATATGCTTACCCTCATTGGGTTTCTAGTTTGGGTGATGATTTTAGAATTTATTGTCTTTTTTGCCCTGTTGATGAAACTCGCACTCGTGCTTATTTAATTCATTTTACTTCTCTTAATGCTTTTTGGCGTTTACATAAGTTACCAATTTGGTTTCGTCGTTTTATTAAAAATAGTCTTTTTGGGGCTGCTAAAGGTTTATTAGATGGTTTAGTGCGTCAAGATGTTAAGATGATCGAACAAGAACAACAAGCCTATTTAAGTAATGCTAATGTTCGTACTTATGAACTTAATCCGGCGATCGCCAAAGTTCAACAATTAATTATTAATCAGGCACAAAATAATTGACAATTGTTAATACACCCTTGACAATGAAAAAATAAATATTTTTAAAGATTTGTGTCAAATTCTAAACCAAAATTATTAATTGCTGCTAGTGGCACTGGAGGCCATTTATTTCCAGCTTTGGCAGTGGCAGAAAATTTACCTGATTATGATATTCAATGGTTGGGTGTTGCTAATCGACTTGAAACCACTTTAGTACCACAATGTTACAAGTTACATACTATTGATATTGAGGGTTTTCAAACGGGTTTTGGTTTAAAAACTTTTTTGATTATTGGTAAAATGATTAAGGCGATCGCCAAAGTAAGACAATTAATCAAAGAGAATCACATTGAAGCCATATTTACCACAGGAGGATATATCGCTGCACCCACGATTATTGGGGCAAAATTAGAGCAAATACCCGTTATTTTGCATGAATCTAACTTAATACCTGGAAAAGTGACTAAATGGGCTGGAAATTGGTGTGATACAGTGGCGATCGGTTTTGAAGATACAGTCAAATATTTACCAAAAGCGAAGACAAAATTCGTTAGTACACCCGTTAGAAATCAATTTCTTAGCCCCCAATTATTAAATTTAGAGATTTCTGACCAAACTTTTTTAATTGTAGTGATGGGAGGCTCTCAAGGAGCAGTAGCGTTAAATAAATTAGTGCGTAAAGTTGCTAAAAATTGGCTTGACAAAGGTATTACTATTGTGCATTTAACAGGGAAAAATGACACAGAAATAGACACTCTACAACATGATAATTATATCGTACTACCTTTTTATGAAAATATGGCAGGATTATTACAAAGGGCGAATTTAGCCATTAGTAGATCAGGTGCTGGTACATTAACAGAATTAGCCATTACCAAAACGCCCTCAATATTAATACCCTATCCTTTTGCTGCCGAAGATCATCAATATTATAATGCTAAAGTTTTTGCAGACAGAAAAGCTGCTTATTTATTTAGGGAAGAAGAATTGACACCAGAAATATTAAATCAAACGGTTTTAGGAATTTTTGATGATCAATCAAAATTACAATTAATGTCAGAAAATACAGCTTCTTTGGCGTTAAAAAATAGTAGTGAAATTATTGCTAAGATGATAACAAAACTTACTTTGCCCGAATAGATTCTACTTTTTCATAAGCCTGAACAATTTTTTGTACTAAAGGATGACGAATTACATCAGCTTGAGTTAAATAACAAAAACCAATACCTTCTACCGACTCCAAAATTTTAGTAGCAACGATTAAACCAGAATCTTGATTAGAAGGCAAATCCGTTTGAGTAATATCCCCTGTAACCACCATTTTTGAACCAAATCCTAAACGAGTTAAAACCATTTTTAATTGGGCTGGAGTGGTATTTTGAGCTTCATCAACAATGACAAAAGCCTTGCGTAAAGTTCGCCCTCTCATATAAGCTAAAGGTGCAACTTCAATTTTTCCTCTTTCCATTAAATCTGGTATCTTTTCTGGTTCGATAAATTCGTATAAAGCATCATATAAAGGGCGTAAAAAAGGATCAACTTTTTGTTGCAAATCCCCCGGTAAAAAACCTAATTTTTCTCCTGCTTCCACCGCTGGGCGAGTTAAAATTAGGCGATCGCACTCATCATTAAGTAAAGCCTTGACTGCTAAAACCGCAGCTAAAAAAGTTTTGCCTGTACCTGCTGGACCGATACCAAATGTAATATCATATTTTTTGATAGCTTCAACGTATTGTTTTTGTCTAAAAGTTTTAGCTTGAATATTTTCTCCATTTCTAGTCCGTGCTAAAATATTTTTTTGAATATCCTTATATTCGTCTAATTTGCCCGTATTTAAAGCAGTAAAAGCCATCATAATATCAGGTGGAGTAATGGTGTTACCTTGTTGCCAATAAACTTGAAGAGATTCGATAACTTGTTTACATCTTTCTAAAGATTTTGTTTGCCCATAAATTACTAAATCTTGCCCTCTTAATACTAATTGTGTACCTGTTTGACGGGCAATTAATTTAAAATTTTCCTCTTGTTTTCCTGCCATGGCGATCGCCATTTCAATACTAGATAATGCAATGGAAATATTTTCTTTCATAAATTTTTATAAATTTCAACAAAAAATGATTATTGCTAGTATTTTTTCTCTCCCCAACACCCTAACACCCTACTTAAAGGGATTAATTGTTCGTAATACTTTGAGTAATTGTAAGTTATAAATTATCTCTCTTACGTTGGGATTAACTTGGGGGGGATATTTACTTTGGGCTAATTTTTCTCTTAATACAGCCTTTTCTGTCGCCGACATTTTATCTTCTTCTATCGGTTGTCTTGATGGAGGTTGGGTTGGTATTTCTGTTTGATAAATTTCTTTTTCCGTTTCAGGAATACCAATGGCTATTACTGTATAAAAATTAATAAAATTTAGAGTCAAAAAAATACTTAAAATTATTTTCATTTTTTTCAATTAGATTTAATTAATTACTAAAGATAAATCAAAATTAAGCAAATATAACAGTCACCAAGATGCTTAACTTCCTAAATTAACAAGGGTTTTCAACCCCTTGCCTAAAAAACTTGCTATCTTACTTAAAAAGATATTTCCTTCAAATCAGAAATAACCACATCAGCATTTTTTAAATGATTTGAGTTAGGTTGATGCCAACAAATACCAATCACACCAGCAGCCTTAGCATTTTTAGCCATTTCTATATCTCCGAGAGAATCTCCTATCATTAAAGTTGATTCTGGTTTAACGCCTAATTTTTCACAAGCATTTAAAAATAAAAGAGGATTTGGTTTATTAATATAATCATCAACGCCCATTTTTAAACTAAAACAATCTGATAGTTGATGATTTGTTAAAAAATTTTCAACTCCTTGTGTGGTATCTGCTGATAAAATTCCTAACTTTAAATTAGATTTTGATAAATAGTTTAAAAATTCCTTAACACCGTCAAATAAGGGCGAATTACTAGCTATTTCTGGTAACACTTTGTCTGCTTCATCAAAAGATTTTTTAGCAATAATCAATGACTCAAACCAACTTCTACCAGTTTCGGCGATATAACCAGCCGCTACAATTTGATTATCTTCTCGACTTCCTACTGCCATTAAACCTGTTATATCAATCTTATCATTTTCTACACCAAAAGCCATTAATAAAGGTTCACCGATACCCGGTATTTGTGCGTCAATTATTCTCGCCCTTTTGATAGCCAATTCTCGCAAATAACTTTTTGAGTCTGATAATGTACCATCTTTATCAAATATAATTGCTGAAATATTATTAAATTGTTTTTCTCGACAAACAATTGTCACCATTTTTTATAAATTTATTCTTTTTTCTTACTATACATCAAACAGCTTAATTATTGTAGTCTTGGTTTGCTTTTTTAACCCACTACAAGTAATTAGGCGATCGCACTTTAGTTCGTAGTAAGCTCTTTAGGGCTAATCATGGCTAAAGCCATTACTACCAACAGGCGATCGCCATTTTATTCTTAAAATCTGGATTGTGTTAAATAAAGTGCCAATTAACACCCACCAAATAAATTAATAATTGATCATGTTGGGTTTCGTTTCCTCAACCCAACCTACTTGCTTCTTAACTAATCATCTAATTCGATGGTAACTGGTTTAACATTCCAAATTTCATCACAATATTCTTTTATACTACGATCGCTGGAAAATTTACCCATTCTGGCAGAGTTTAAAATAGACATCTTAGTCCATTTTTCCTGATCTTGATAAGTAAAAGCTACTTGGGTTTGACAATCAACATAAGATTGATAATCAGCTAACAGTAAATAAGGATCATGATATAGCAAAGAGTCGGTAATTGGTTTAAATAATTCCTTGTCACCATGGCTAAAGTAACCATTTTGAATACGATCAATTACTTCTTTTAAATCAAGATTATTTTGATAGTATTGATAAGGATTATATCCTTTGGCTTGAAGTGCATAAACTTCTTCTGCCGTTAAACCAAATAAGAAGAAATTTTCTGCCCCAGCTTCTTCACGAATTTCAATATTTGCACCGTCTAAAGTGCCTATAGTTAAAGCTCCATTCATGGCAAACTTCATATTACCTGTGCCTGATGCCTCTTTTCCAGCTGTAGAAATTTGTTCAGATAAGTCGGCGGCGGGATAAATTTTTTGCCCTAAAGAAACGTTAAAATTAGCTAAAAAGACTACTTTTAATCTATCTTTTACATCTGGGTCTTTGTTTACTACTTCTGCTACACTATTAATCAATTTAATGATTAGTTTTGCCATAAAGTAACCGGGCGCAGATTTACCACCAAAGATAAAAGTACGAGGTACGATTTCTGCATTGGGATTACGTTTGATTTGATTGTATAAGGAGATAACGTGTAATACGGCTAAATGTTGACGTTTATATTCGTGAATACGTTTGACTTGTACGTCAAAAATAGAGTTAACATCAACAACGATATTATTATGTTTAGCAATATAATCAGCTAAATGTTGTTTATTTTCTTGTTTAATTTGGTGCCAAGTTTTGCAAAATTCCGCATCATTTACATACTTTTCAATTTGGCTCATTTTTGACAAATCTTTTAACCATCCGTCGCCAATTTTATCTGTCACTAATTGAGATAATTTGGGATTACTTAATAATATCCAACGGCGAGGAGTTACTCCATTTGTTTTGTTACAAAATTTCTTGGGATATAAACGAGCAAAATCTTGTAAGGTATCTTTTTGTAGTAAGTCTGTATGTAAAGCGGCTACACCATTGATAGAATGACTACCGACACAAGCTAAATAAGCCATTCTTACTTGTTTTGTTTCTCCTTCTTCAATGATGGAAACTCGTTTTAATAAGTCTTCATCGTGGGGATAAAAAGTTTTAATTCCTTCTAAGAAACGATGATTGATTTCGTAAATTATTTCTAAATGACGAGGGAGAATTTTACCAAATAGACTAACTTCCCATTTTTCTAAGGCTTCTGGTAATAAAGTATGGTTGGTATAGGCGAAAGTTTTTTCGGTGATACTCCAAGCTTTATTCCATTCCATTAAATGTTCATCTAAAAGTAATCGCATAAATTCGGCGATCGCCACTGCAGGGTGAGTATCATTAAGTTGAATGGCTACTTTTTCATGAAAATTATCTAAAGTTTGACTATAATTAGCTTGATATTTACGAATTAAATCTTGTAAAGAAGCAGACACAAAGAAATATTGTTGCTCTAAACGTAATTGTTTTCCGGCTGGAGTGTTATCATTAGGATATAGTACTTTAGAGATAGTTTCAGAAGTAATTTTTTCTTCTACGGCTCGATCGTAATTACCAGCGTTAAAATCACTAAAATTAAATTCTTCACTAGCTTCAGCCTTCCATAAACGTAAAGGATTAACTGTATTAGTTTTATAACTAGGCACTGGGGTATCGTGAGGAATCGCAATTAAAGTACGATCGCTAATCCAAGAAACTCGATAACCTCCTTTATCATCTAGGTGAGATTGGGTATAACCTCCCAATTTAATGGTAACTACTTCATTGGGGCGAGGAATTTCCCAAGGATTACCAAAACGTAACCAATTATCAGGGATTTCTGCTTGCCAACCATCTCGGATTAACTGATAAAAAATTCCAAATTCATAACGAATACCATAACCAATAGCTGGAATTTCTAAAGCCGCTAAAGAGTCTAAATAACAAGCGGCTAAACGTCCCAAACCCCCATTACCTAAGCCAGGATCGGGTTCTTCTTGGATTAAAGTATCTAAGTCTAAACCTAATTCGCTTACAGCTTCTTTAATTTTATCGTAAATATCGAGGTTAACTAAATTATTGCCCAAATGAGGACCCATTAAAAATTCTGCGGAAAGATAGCAAACAATTTTAGATTGATTTTTGTTGTAAGTATCTATGGTTTTGAGAAAACGATGTAACAGTCTGTCTCTAATCGTATAAGCTAAGGCTACATATTTATCGTAGTTACTAGCTTTATCCCAACTCCTACCTTGAATATAGAAAAGATTATCTAAAAACGCTCGTTTTAGAGTTTCTTTACTCATGCCCGTGCGATCATCTTCTATTTTAGTGTTAGTGTCAAGATTATTTTGTACTACCATATTTTTCGTTTATTGAGGGTTACTATTTCAAGATAAACTATCTTTTGACTTATAGATTATTTATTTTTGTTAATTTATAAAATATAATTTCAATTTATGATTTTATTATTCAGTAAATTTACAAGTATCTATTTATAGTTTATGGTTTTAGATGAAAAAAAAGAATAAAACTTGATTTATGTAGGTAAGATGCCCATTATATAGCAATCGCCAAGATGCTTATAAGAATGTTGACAAGGAGTTTAAACTTCTTGCCTAAAACATTGAAACATCTTAAATAACTCGTTTTTCTGTCTATAAATTTTTACCCATTACCCATTACCCATTACCCATTACCCATTAACCATTACCTATTCCCTATTCCCTATTCCTTTAACTATTATGTTAAACCCTCCTCAATCAAGTTTTTTTTATTTTCGTGGCGTTGGCTGGTGGAAACAAGTTTTTGTGGCGATCGCCTATTTTGTGACGGCTTTATTATCAAATAGTTTAACTACTTATCCTGAAACTGGTTCAACTCCCATTTGGATACCAGGAGGCTTGGCAGTAGGTTTAATCATCATTTGGGGTTATCCTCTTTGGTTAGGGGTTTTGATGGGGATTTTGGCAGCCGAAATCGTTATTTATCAAGCATGGCAAAATATTAATACTTTTATTTTAACTATTGGTATCGTGGGAATTGCTACAGCAGGAAAAGTTTTTGCTGTATATTGGTTAAAATATTTTATTGGTGATCGCCATTTTTTTAATAGTGTTAAAGATACTACGAAATTTGTCATTTATGGGTGTTTTTTAAGTCATTTACCTATAGCAATTCTCTGCACCTTATTAATTTGTAGTTTTGGTAAAGCACCTTGGTTACTTTATGGAGAGATTGCTTTAACTTGGTGGTTAAGTGATGCTTTTGGTATTTTAATTTTTACTCCCTTCATTGTAGCCTTACACCAATATCTAAAATTTCCTTCCCCTTTATTAAAAAATCGTTGGTTAGAAGGAATAAGCATTTTATTTTTGATTTTAATTTGTACCCATTTTATCTCTGGTGGCTATCACATAGAATATTTATTAGTACCTCTGTTAGTGTGGGCTGCTTTTCGTTTTCAAGAATTAGGGGCAACTTTTTTAATGGTTATAGTTACGATTATTGTGGCAATCGCCACAGTTCAAGGAAAAAGTGCTTTTAGTCAAGAAAGTGTCAAAAATGCCTTATTACTATTACAATCTTTTCTAGCCTGTATAGGAATGACAACTTTAATTTTAAATGGGGTTTTAAACGAAAATGAACAGATAAAAACTGATTTACGTTTTGCTAATAATACTCTTACCGCACAAAATTCACAATTAAAAGAGTTAAATCAACAAAAAGACGTCGAACGGAAAGAAAGAGAGGAAATTTTAATTGAATTTAATCAAACATTAAAAAAACAAATTCTACTTATTCAACAAAAAGAAAATGCTGAAAGTGCGGCTAAAGCAAAAAGTGAGTTTTTGGCCAACATGAGTCATGAAATTCGTACCCCTATGAATGGAGTTTTAGGAATTGCTCAATTACTTGCCATGACGCATCTTAACGAAGAACAAAAAGACTTAATTAAAACTATTCAAGATAGTGGTAATCTTCTGTTGACTGTTATTGATGATATTTTGCATTTCTCTAAAATTGAGTCGGGAATGATTAAATTAGAGTCTCATCCTTTTAATTTAAAAGATAGTATCAAATCGGTTTTTAATTTACTTTCCATACAAACCATTCAAAAAAAAATTAATTTTGAATATATTGTTGATGAAGACGTACCGGAAAACATTTTAGGAGATTCTACTCGTTTTCGTCAGGTTTTGCTAAATTTAGTCGGGAATGCCATTAAATTTACTCAAAAAGGTCAAGTTTCTATCTTCGTAATGAAAAAAAATTCTGATTTAGAAGATGAAGTTTTTTTTGAGATTTTAGCTAATAAAGTTACTTTGAATGAGGAATCAGAAGATACAAAACCTTTTAACAGTGTTTCAGATCAAAAGCAAACAATTAATGAAGATCAAAAAATTGAGTTAATCTTTGCCATCCAAGATACTGGCATAGGAATTGATGGCGATCGCCTAAAAATGTTATTTAAACCTTTTTCTCAAGCAGATGCTTCCATTAATCGAAAATATGGCGGTTCGGGTTTAGGATTAGTTATCAGTAAAAGTTTAGTTAATTTAATGGGAGGCACAATTTGGGTAGTAAGTCAAGGATTAATGGGAGGTGAGCCTCCCGATAATTGGATTTCATCTCCTTTTTTCGATTTTCCGACTAAAAAAGCAGCGTCTCAAGAAAATACAGGCTCAACTTTTTTCTTTACATTTAATACCTTAGAAGTCTTAAGTTGTGATTTAACCAAAGTAAAACAATCAACACCCAAAACTTCCTCTTTAAATATCGCCCCTAATCATTCCCCATGTAAAATTTTACTAGCAGAAGACAATAAAACTAATCAAAAAGTTGCTCTATTTACTCTTAAAAAATTAGGCTATCAAGCAGATATTGCTAATAATGGTAAAGAGGTTTTAACTATGTTAAAAAAACAATTTTATGATGTAATTTTTATGGATATGCAAATGCCCGAAATGGATGGCATTACTGCTACTAAAATTATTCGGGAATCTAAGCAAAAACAACCTTATATTATCGCTTTAACTGCTAATGTACTTGATGGCGATCGCCAAGCTTGTTTAGATATAGGCATGAATGATTATGTAAGTAAACCGATCGCCATAACCGAAATGATTAGAGTATTTTCTCTATATAATCAAGGCAACTATCAAAATTAAAATTTTTTCTATGAATAAAAATATTAATCTAAGAAACAATATTAAAGTATTAGGAAAAGGGGAAAAAACCATTTTATTTGCCCATGGTTTTGGTTGCGATCAAAATATGTGGCGTTTTATTGTTCCCGCTTTTGAAAATGATTATCAAATTGTTCTTTTTGATTATGTCGGATCTGGAAAATCTGATGTAAGTGCTTATGATCACCAGCGTTATAGTACTCTTAAGGGCTATAGTCAAGATATTTTAGAAATTTGTGAATTTTTATCCTTAAAAGATATTATTTTTTGTGGTCATTCAGTCAGTGGTATGATTGGTATTTTGGCGGCGATCGCCAAACCAACTATTTTTAAACAATTAATTCTTGTTTGTCCGTCACCTTGTTATATAAATGATCACAGTAAAGGTTATATAGGAGGATTTGAAAGATCAGATATAGAAGAATTATTAGAAGTTATGGAAAAAAATTATCTGGGGTGGGCTACTTTTCTTGCACCGATCGCCATGAAAAATCAAGACAAACCCGAATTAACAACAGAACTTGAAGCCAGTTTTTGCTCAACAGATCCTTTCGTAGCTAATACTTTCGCCAAAGCTACATTTTATGCAGACAATCGAGAAGATTTAGCTAAAGTAACTATTCCCTCTTTAATTTTACAATGTAGTGATGATACAATCTCTCCTATGGAAGTAGGCTACTATCTTCATGATCATCTTAATCAAAGTACCTTAAATGTAATGAAAGCGACAGGCCATTGTCCTCATATGAGTCATCCTGAAGAAACGATCTTATTAATTCAAAACCATCTAAAATATTAGACTTGTTGCGAATTAAATTTTTACCTGTCTAAAACCCTTGTCACATAAGAGCTAAATTTTGTCAAAACACTATTTTGCAACAACTCTATTGATCAGTAATAGAGAATAGGATGTTGGAGAGTTAGGAAGTTCGGGATTTGGGGAATAAGTAGTAGATACTAGATTAAAAACTAATTTTTTATAAATCTATGTTTTTGTCAAATTTTCAAGTAATTTTATAACTGGTAACTAAAACCTTCTCAAAAATCTAACATCCAATACCGAATGCTTAAAACCTTCTCAAAAACCTAACACCCAATACCGAATGCCTATGATTTATAAAATGAATAATTTACTAAATAATGCTCCTTGTGGTTTTTTATCCTTTAATGATGATGGGGAAATTGTGTTAGTTAATTCTACTTTATGTAAATTATTAGGATATGAAAAAGAAGAATTATTAAACCAAAAATTAGAGTTAATATTACCTCTAGCTGGTAGGATTTTTTATCAAACTCATTTTTTTCCTTTGTTAAAGATGGAAGAAAAAATAGAAGAAATTTATTTGTCTCTTAAATCAAAACAAGGACAAAAGATTCCAACACTGATAAATGCCATGAGACAAGAGGATAAAGGGAAACTGTGGAATAATTGTGTCATCATTCCTATTGAGAAAAGAATTGAATATGAAACAGAAATTTTAAACTCAAAAAAAAAGGCCGATGAAATCACCCTAGCACAAAAACAAATAGAAATAGAATTGAGAAGACAATATGAAAAAACCTTATTAATTCAAAGTATTACCCATAAAATTCATCAGTCTCTTGATTTATCTTATATTTTAAATACCTCCGTTACTGAAATTAGGCAATTTATTTCTTCTGATCGAGTAGCTATATATAAATTTGATCAACATAGCAATTTTAATAAAGGTACATTTGTGGCTGAATCTACGGCGGAAGAATTTAATTGTGTTATTGATCATCAAGTTGAAGATCATTGTTTTGATGGAAAATACGCTATGTCTTATCATCAAGGAAGATGTCACGCAATTGATGATATTAATAATATTAATCTTCAAGAATGTTATCGCAATTGCTTAAAACAATTTCAAATTCAAGCTAATTTAGTTATACCTCTTCTGAATACGGAAAATTTATGGGGTTTATTATGTATTCATCAATGTTCTAATCCTCGTCATTGGCTAGATTCTGAAATTGAATTTATCAAACAAATTGCTGATCAATTGGCGATCGCCATTCAACAAGCTGATCTTTTTAGCAAGTTAGAAACAGAATTACTGGAAAGAAAAATTGTTGAAGCAAAATTAAAAGAAGTAAATGATCAACTTCAAATAGCAAATCTTGAACTAGAAAATACAACAAAAGCTAAAGCTGAATTTTTCGCAAAAATGAATCATGAAATTCGCACCCCCATGAATGGGGTAATTGGCATGACGGAATTATTATTAATGAGTGAGATTTCAGACGAACAAAAAGATTACCTTGAGACAATTAAAGATAGTAGTGATACTGTCATCAAAATTATTAACGATATTCTTGATTTTTCTCAAATTGAATCGGGCATGGTGGAATTAGAACAAAAACCTTTTGCCTTGAAGTCAGTATTAAAATATGTATCTAATCTCTTTCTCAAAAAAGTATTAGATAAAAGTATTAATCTTGTTTATCATATTGATGATGATGTACCGATCTATATTGAGGGTGATGTTTTTCGTTTGCGTCAAATTCTTTTAAATTTGGTGGGGAATGCCATTAAATTTACTAAAAAAGGTCAAGTTTCCATCTCTGTTAGTCTTCTTAATCCTTCCTTACTGGAATCAAAAATGACAGAAGAAGACGAAGTTTACATAATCATAATTATTCAAGATACTGGTATTGGTATTGATGGCGATCGCCAAAAGAAATTATTTCAACTCTTTTCTCAAGCCGATGCTTCCATTCATAGAAAATACGGCGGTTCAGGTTTAGGATTAGTAATAAGTAAAAATTTAATTAATTTAATGGGAGGCACAATTTGGATCGAAAGTCACGGTCATATTAGTGGTTATCCTCTTCAAAATTTTTATTCTAATCAAGATGAAAATCAACCGATTAAACCTGGTTCAACATTTTATTTTACTTTTAAAACAAAAAAATCATCCAAGCAGGAATTTGACCTACAAGCCGCCTCACAAATAACTAAAAATAGTGAAAATAAAGAAACATCTAACCTTAAAATATTATTAGCAGAAGATAATAAAACTAACCAAAAAGTGGCTATTGTAACTCTCAAAAAACTAGGATATAATGTTGACATTGCTAATAATGGTTTGGAAGTAATAGAAAAATTAGCAACACAATTTTATGATGTAATTTTAATGGATATGCAAATGCCTGTAATGGATGGCATGACTGCTACTAAAAGAATTCGTCAATCAGATCAAAAACAACCTTATATTATTGCTTTAACCGGTAATGTCTCAGATGGAGATCGCCAAAAATGTTTAGAAATAGGAATGAATGATTATATCAGTAAACCTTTGGCGATCGAAAAATTAAGGGAGGCGATCGAAAAATGCAACTCGATTTAGACCAAAATTCTCAAATATCATCAAGATCAAATTTTTCCTTAAAATGGTTATTAATCTTATCCTTTTCCTTAGAAATAATAGCCACATTTGGATTAATTAAAGCTGATAATAACTTGACGATTTTTTTATTATTAGTTCTTTTTTTCAGTGCCATAGTCATAACCATTTTGATCATTAATTGGATTACTGCTATTAATATTACCGAAAGAAAAAAAATAGAACTAGCCCTTCAAGAAAGTGAAACTCGTTATCTTCATGTTGTACAACACCAAGTTGATTTTATTTTACGATCTGAACCAGATACTACAATTATCTTTGCTAATGAATCTCTATGCTTCGCCCTTGGTTGTACATTAGATCAAATCGTGGGACAAAAATGGATTGATTTTGCTAATCCAGAAGACTTAGACAGTATAATCCATAAATTAACTTTGCTTACACCATCAGCATCTAGTTTTATTACCGAAAATCGAGATAAGCGAAGAGATGGTACTATTGGTTGGACTCAATGGATTAATCAAGGAATTTTTAATCAAGAAAAACAGTTAATCGAAATTCAATCCGTAGGGCGAGATATTACCGAATTAAAACAAACGGAATTAGCCCTTAGAGAAAGTGAAAATCGTTGGCAATTAGCCATAGAAGGCACAGGAGAGGGTATTTGGGATTGGAATCCCCAAACTAATAAAGTGCATTTTTCTAAGCAATGGAAAGCAATGTTAGGCTATGAAGAAGATGAAATTAGTGATCATGTAGAAGAATGGAGTAAAAGAGTACATCCAGATGATCTCCATTTCTGTTATCAAGATATTGAAAAATATTTACGAGGAGAAACTGCTTTTTATAAAAATGAACATCGTCTTCTTTGTAAAGACGGAAGTTATCAATGGATTTTAGCTCGAGGCCAAGTTACCAAGCGAGATGAAAAAGGACAACCAATCAGATTTATTGGTACTCATTGTGATATTGGCGCTCGTAAAAAAATTGAATTAACTTTAAAACAAAATGAAGCCCGATTTAAGCACTTAAGTGAAAATATACCGGGTATGATTTATCAATATATTTTATATGCTGATGGTACAGATAAATTTACTTATGTTAGTCTTAAATCCTCAGAAATATACGAACTTGATCCAGAATTAGTAATGAAAGATGGTAATGTTTTATGGAGTATGGTACATCCTGATGATGTTTTGACTTTACAACAAGAGGTATTAATTTCAGCTCAAGAATTACAACCATTTTTATCTGAACATCGCATCATAACTCCTTCAGGACAAATTAAATGGATTAAGGCCGCTGCCACACCTCTAAAAGAAATTAATGGGGATATTGTTTGGGATGGTTTAATTATTGATGTTACTGTTCGCAAAGAAGCAGAAATTTCTCTATACAAAAGTGAATTACAATATCGCCATCTGATTGATAATTTACACGCTGGTGTCGTTGTACATCAAGCTGATAGTAGTATTTTGTTATGTAATTCAACGGCTTGTCGATTGTTAGGCTTAACTTTTGAGCAAATTTTTGGTAAAACGGCCATCGATCCAGCATGGTATTTTTTCTTCGATAATGGAGAATTAATGCCTGTGGAGGCTTATCCCGTTAATCAAGTTTTAAAAACAAAAAAACCTCTAACTGATTATGTAATAGGAATTTATCGCCCCATTGATAACTCAAAAGTTTGGGTTTTAGCTAATGCTTTTCCTGAATTTGATGAAAATGATCAACTTAATAAAATAGTGGTTACTTTTATTGATATTACCTCCCGAAAAGAATCTGAACAAGCCTTAAAAAGACAGTTTAATAAGATTTTACTTTTGCGTACTATTAGTGATGAAATCCGTCAAAGTTTAGATTCTCAAAAAATATTTCAATCAGCAGCCAATCAAATAGGCAAGGCTTTTAATGTGAATCAAGCCCTTATTTTTACCTGTTATCCTCATGAGGCAACACAAACTATTAAAGTTTTCTGTGTAGCAGAATATATCAATGGTAATTATCCGCCCTTATTAGGCATAGAAATTCCCACAGACAATAATCCTTATATGCAAACTATTCTCAATCAAGAAGGTGCTATTCCAGCTGATGATATTCGAACTCATCATTTATTAACTGAGACTCAACCTCTTTTAGAATTAATGCAGCTTAAATCTCTTTTAGTGGTAGGAACTTTTTATCAGGGTGAGGTTAATGGTGCTATTGGATTACATCATTGTGATCATTATCATCATTGGAGTGAGGATGAAGTTGAATTACTTGAAGCCTTAGCTAGTCAATTAGGGATGGCGATCGCCCAAGCCAATCTTTTAAAACAAGAAAAGGAAAGATTACAAGAATTAGCGGATAAAAATATTGAGTTACAAGAGGCTCAAAAAGCAGCCGAAATGGCCACTAAAGTTAAAAGTGAATTTTTGGCGAATATGAGTCATGAAATTCGCACTCCCATGAATGGGGTATTAGGAATGGCACAATTACTCTCTAAAACTGAGTTAAATGTTGAACAAAAAGATATTGTGCAAACAATTCAAGAGAGTGGAGACACTTTGTTAGTTATTATCAATGACATTCTTGATGTTTCTCGCCTTGAGTCGGGAAAATTACACTTAGAATATCTGCCTTTAAAGTTACAAGATGTTATTAAATCAGTGGTAAATTTATGTAGAAAAAATGCTTTAGATAAAGAGATTACTTTAACTTTTTCGATTGATTATAATGTTCCTTCTCTTATTTTGGGTGATGTCTCTCGTTTACGTCAAATTATCTTAAATTTGCTCAGTAATGCTCTTAAATTCACCGAAAAAGGTTACGTTGCTATCTCTGTTGCTCTTTTTAATCCTTCTTTACCTGATAAAAAATTGGTTGAAGGAGAAGAGGTTGAATTAATTATTTCTGTTGAAGATACAGGGATTGGACTTGATGGCGATCGCCAAAAAATATTATTTCAACCTTTTACTCAAGCGGATGCTTCCATTAATCGCAAATATGGTGGTGCGGGTTTAGGATTAGTAATAAGTAAAAGTCTAATTAATTTAATGGGGGGGACAATTTGGATTGAAAGTAATGATCATATTGGTGGTAATCCTCCTCCTAATTTCTATCCTCTCCAAGACGAAAATAAAAAGATCAAACAAGGTTCAAAATTTTATTTTACTTTTAAAGCAAAAGTGCTATTAAATCCAGAATTGTCCTTAGAATCTGTTTTAAAAATAACTCCAAATGTAGAAACAAAAGAAATATCTAACCTTAAAATATTATTGGCAGAAGATAATAAAACTAATCAAAAAGTGGCTATTCTAATTCTCAAAAAATTAGGTTATCAAGCCGATATTGCTAATAATGGTTTAGAAGTGTTAACCCTTTTAGCAAAACAATTTTATGATGTAATTTTAATGGATATGCAAATGCCTGAAATGGACGGCATTACGGCTGCTAAAATTATTCGTCAATCAGATCAAAGACAACCTTATATTATTGCTGTGACTGCTAATGCACTTGATGGCGATCGCCAAAAATGTTTAGAAATAGGTATGAATGATTATCTCAGTAAACCTCTGGCGATCGAGCAAATAAAAGAGGCTTTAAGCAAAATAAAAAATTAAACCAACCCCAAAAGTAAAGCAATCAAGGCTTGTTGAACGTGCATTCTAT
>CAZWLZ010000017.1:0-20301 GCA_964634505.1 uncultured bacterium
GTGCGACTAATTTTTACTTTCAGAAATGCTTTATTTAGAGCTTTTTGCGGTGATAGAATATTATTAACCATTGATTTAACTTCTCAATATTTAAGCTATTATCTTTAGGATTATTTTTGATTTTAAAATCAACTAACTTCATGGGTTTAAATTTTTCTAATTAATAGACTTCTTGCGAAACTAGCCTTGAACAAAAGTTCACCAAAATTATTTTCTCTAGCAACATTAAAATCATTAACTTTCCAACATCAATAAATATTTTTAATCCCTTTTACCATTTTGTTCAAACTCTAAATTTAACTAAATATAATATCTTCATTTTTAATACCCGCTTTAATCAAAGAATAAGTTAAACCTTCTTCAAAATTATCTTCCTCAATGACAATTTTTCCATCATCAACTAAACGAGCATGAAATAAAATAGTATTAATCCATTTTTTTTTCTCAATACCTGTAGCTAAAACTAAAAAATTACCAGAATCACTATCACAAACAGGATATATTTTTATTGTTTGTAAACTAGGTTGATTTACAGTAGCTTCTTGTAAGGTTTTTTTGATAATTTCGGTATAATTTAATGAGTTATCCATTGTATAACCTCCTCCTGTTCTGGTTCATAAACTAATAAATTAATTTTAGTGCGAGTAACAGCTAATTGAAAAATGGGTTTTTGAAAGTGTTTGATATAAATATCTTGACTAATGGCTAAAAATAATTTACGTTTAGGTTCTTGGATTTCTAAAGCCCATTGATAAAGTTGAATTTGTCCCATAGTTTTTTCTAGTTCACTAATAACTGATGGACTATCAAAATCCTTAATTTCTACTGCTATTTTACGTCCTTGTTTTTCGGCTACAAAAAACTTTTCTGCACCCAGATCGGCCTTTAATAATGTTTCCTCTAAGATTAATATTAGAGGATCATTGGTAATTTCCCAGCCATCTTTTTCAAGGGTGCGGCACAGAGAAAAATGTAAACTATCTCGCCTAGACATAATTGTTATTATGATTACTGCAATTAATGTAATTAATAGTTTCTTCTGAGTCTAAAATAACTTTATTTAATAACTCATTTTCAGTAAAATAAAACTTATAATATTCTCTCCTCAAGGTTAGAATAAAGGCTTTTTAAGCAACCTTAACTATAGTCAACAAAAAAAAAGATAAAAGAATTAAAGAAAACTAAGATAAAAATAGTTACTTTTGATTTAACTTAAGTTAAGCTAATTTAAGTAATTATACCGTAAAAAAATGATTGAAGATATTAAAACAAAAATTAAAAATGGGCAAATAAATGAAGCCATGGCCGAAGCCATAACAGAAGCCATGAAAATAGAAATTGTTACTTGTTTACTCGATGAAAATCAACAACCTTCTAATGCTTCTATTCGTAGTATTATCGATTTATTGAACAATGAAATTGACTATCAAATCAGCGAAGAATTAATTGATGATAATTTTGCTGATGAAATAAAAAAAATTCATCATCAACAAATGTTAGAAGCAAATGAAAGAATGGTGAAAAATATAGAGAGTCTGCAAACAATGTTTTCTATGATTAATAATACTTTAAGTGATTTGTCAGAAAATAATTAATTTTTGTTTTGGCGATCGCCATTAATTAATCAAAGTAAAAAAATCTACTTCAACTTATATTGAGTAGAAAAAATATAACTTATAAAAATTACTTAAAAAGTATAAAATTGATTACTTTAAGTAAGATTAAATTGATTAATTTTATTGTTAATCTTTTTGTTCATCATTCCATAAATTAATTATCAATTATTCAATTATTAATTACTTAAATTTATCTTGATAACTATCAAAAATCAAGACTTTTTTCTGATTAGCTTAAATACTTAAAAATATACTCAAGAGGTAATATTAATGACTATAAAACAAGAATTTCAGAATGCAATTCAAATAGGAGATATAGAAAAAGCATTATTAATTGCTTTTAGTAAAAATCTAACTTTAAAAATTACTACCTCAGTTATTTTGAAAGATAAAAAAGAAACTTATAACTATACTTCTACATTAAATTTAATAGAAGGATTAGAGACAGAAATTAATAGTAAATTATTGGATAGAAAATATGAAATTATCAGAGAATTTCACTCTAAACAATTAGAAGAAGCTTATCAAATTTGGCAAAAAAATAGAGAGATTTTAGTTAAAATTTTACTACAATTAGCCCATATAAAAATTAGCCAACAAGTTACTCAATTTAATCAAAATATCACTGTTGAAAAGGATAAGCTAGAAAGTTTTAATAACGATCAAAATGATCTTAATATCAATTATTTTCCTTTTGAAAATGAATTACAAAATGTCACAGAGGAACAAACTGAATTAGAAAATTTAAAAGAAGAATATACAATTAATGATCAAGATAATCAATCAAATATTAATGATTTTAACGAAGAAGAATTACCTGTTAATTTCGATTTAGAAAATGAATTACAAGACTTAGATGAACAATGGAATCTTAATGATTCAAATATTGATAATTCTAGGGATGAAAACTTAGCTGAGAATAGGGAATCAGAAGAAGAATTTAGTCATCATAATCAAGCAAGTATTAATGATGTTAATTACGATGATTTTTCTGATGATTTAGACTTAGAAGAAGAAGAGGAAAAATCCATTATTATTGATAATAATGAATTAAATATTAATGATTTTAATGATTTTTCTGATGATAATTTTTCTGATGATAATTTTTCTGTTAATTTTGACTTAGAAAACCAAGAAGAAAATGAAATTATTAATAATAACAATGAATCAAATATTGATAATTTTAATTATGATGATTTGTCCGATGATTTAGACTTAGAAAATGAAGAAGAAAATGATATTACTATTAATCATAAAAAATCAAATATTGAAGATTTTGATTGTGAAGATTTTTCTAATAATTTAGAAAGAGATTTTGAAGAAAACGAAGAATTTTTTGTTGATAATAATGAATTTGAGATAGATAGTTTTAATGATGAAAATAATTCTAATTCTGTTATGCAATCAGAAGAGGAAGTTTCCTTACAAGAAGAAGAGGAGGAGGATTGGCAAAAATTATTGGATGATATTCCAGTGGAAAACCAAGAAACCCCCAAGAGATATTCAGAATCTTCTCACAATGTCGAGGTTGATTATGATGATGATTGGGCGCAATGGTTAGAAGAAGATGATTTTAACACTAATACTGCTAATTAAATTTATACAGTTAATTAAAATTAATGATCACCAAATAATCACTTTTAGTATTGTTAATCTGAGAAATTAAAATTAAAACATTTGTTTCTATTTTCTCTTCTTAGCGTCTTTGCGTCTTTGCGAGATAATCATATCTTAATTAAAGCCTATTTTTGAATTAATAAAAAACTATCAAAAACACTCTACTTTTAACAAAAAAAATCACAACTTTAAACATGAAGATAAACAGTGATGATTTAGCGATTTTAAAAATAAGAGATTATCAATTTAATTGGACGACTAAAACTTATTTAATGGGCATTATTAATGTTACTCCTGATAGTTTTAGTGATGGTGGTGATTTTGAAAATGTTAATTCTGCTTTTGCCCAAAGTATCGATATGATCAAAAATGGAGCTGATATTATCGATATTGGGGGACAATCCACTCGACCTAATGCTGATCAAATAACATTAAAAGAGGAGTTAAATCGAGTTATTCCTATTATTAAAAAAATTAGAGAAAATTCTTTGATTCC
Source organism: uncultured bacterium (assembly GCA_964634505.1). GTDB lineage: Bacteria > Cyanobacteriota > Cyanobacteriia > Cyanobacteriales > Cyanobacteriaceae > CAZWLZ01. The sequence continues at coordinate 3,730 of CAZWLZ010000017.1, forward strand.
TATTTCTATCGATACTACTCGCTCTGAAGTTGCTAGATTAGCTATTGAGGCAGGCGCTGATATGGTTAATGATATTTCTGCTGGTATGTTTGACGAACAAATGTTTTCTACTGTAGCTAAATTAAATGTTCCTTTAATTTTAATGCACATTAGGGGCAATCCCCAAACTATGCAAACTTTAACTAATTATGATGATTTAATTAGGGAAATTTATCATTTTTTTGAGCTTAGAATTAATCTAGCTATTGAGGCTGGAATTTGGCGATCGCACTTAATAATTGATCCGGGTATTGGTTTTGCCAAAACTTGGGATCAAAATATAGAAATATTACAAAAAATTCCTAGTTTTAAGAGTTTAAATTTACCTATTTTAATTGGCACTTCTCGTAAGAGTTTTATTGGTCAAATTATAGGCGAAAATGATCCAAAAAAAAGAGTTTGGGGTACTTGTGCTACTTGCTGTGTAGCGATTGAAAAAGGGGCTAATATTTTAAGAGTTCATGATGTAAAAGCGATTTCTGATGTGGCTAAAGTTGCGGATATAATTTATCGTAATTAAGATTTTTTTTGCTAATTTAAAAGAGAATAAATATGACATATTCATTCTGTTTGTAATATATATCTTACAATTGTGGTACAGGCATTTTGCCTGTAATCAATAAATAAAAGACACCCATCCTGCCTGTAATCAATAAATAAAAGACAAGCATTCTACTGGTAATAAATAAAGAGAAGAAAGGCTAGAAGCCTATCCCACAAGATTATTTGATTTTAATTATTTATAAGTAAAAATTTTATTTGATTTAATTTATCTAAAATTACTCTGGTTTTTAGCAAATTTTCAGCCATTTCTAAGCCACTTTCTAAAGTTGAAGAAATACCACAATGCCATAAATAAAAACCACCATTCCAGATGGCAGAATTCATCAAGGGAGAGGCTTTTCCTTCTATTAAGGATTGTAATTGAGATAAGTAAATTTCATTTGATTCTAGGGTGATTTCGGATGAATTAAAACTATAATCTCGAGGGTTTAATTTTAAATATTCAACTCCTGTTAAATTTTCTGTATTAGGTGTTACTACAATTGTAGTTTGAGATAAACGCAAGTCAATACTACCTTCTAATCCCTTGACTAAGCTATAACATTTTTGTCCTCTAAGCTGAAAAGCATCTCTAATCATCAATTCGGTGGGTGGATGAACAAAACCACCAATGATATGGGTTTCTCCTTGATAGGGCGATAAAATTAACTCAATGGTGGCTAGTGGTGGACGTTTTCCAATTTCTTCTCGATAAGTAACTAAATTTTGCATCAAGGGAAAGTGTTTCGGAGTATAAAAAAAAGCGAAATTAGTTTGATTAAATATTGTTTCTACTTTATTTAAAGAAATATTACTAAAATCTAAACCTAATCCTTGCCATATTTCTATCAGAGGAATGCCATATTTAGTAGGAATTCTGCCTCCTCCGTGCATAATTACAGGTACATTGGCGATCGCCAAAATTAAAGCAGTAAGAGGATTAATAGGTGCGTTGCGACTTCTACCATCATAAGGAATGCCTAAAACCCTCACTTTATGGTTAAAATTAGAAGACAGAGGAATTTTGGTCATTAAATTATCATAACCATCCAACATCCCTGCTAATTCAGTGCCAGTGGGGCGTTTAATCCGATGGGCAATTAAAAAAGCCCCAATTTGGGCAGGAGTTGCCTCTTCTTTAAGCATCATTTGGGTAGCTTGTTGTGCCTCCAACTGAGTTAAATTTTGACTGGTATGTTGCCCACTGCCAATTTTTTTTAAAAATTCTCTAAATTCTTTACTCATAAAAATTTTGTTCTGATCAACACTAAGTATAAAATAAAACCATCATGATAATTTGATTTATTTACAACCGATATTAAATAGAAGAAAAAGACTCAGATATTAGATATTAGATTAAAATTTTAAGGAATAAAGATTCAATAGTATAATTGAAAATAAGATTAATTCTACCATAAATCAAAAATATCTTATATTTTTTTTGGTAGCTATTTTAATCTTTAAAATTAACAAATTAAGACAATTAAGATTATGTTTAATCGTTTAACCTCTATTTTAAAATCAAATAAACTGATAGATATATCTCAAGCGACTATTGATATTCATAATCAAGCCTTTGCCGAATTGAAGATATTAAGTCCGATAATTAATGCTTTGGATAATGAAGAATTAACAGATGCAGATTTTGTTTTTTATATACGTTTAAAATCTTATTTTGCTAAAGATTATCAACGCTATAAAGGTTTAAAAAATAGTGCAGAATTATTAAGGATTTCGATTAAAGCTAAAGACAGTTTTTTAAAAATTGAACAAACAGAATTAAGTTATCGTAGTATAAAGCAACAGGAATATTATAATTTTGTGTTTGGATTATTACAGACAAATTTTAAAGAAGAAAATAAAAATGATTTAAACCAATTTAATAATTTAACTACGGAAAAATTGCCAATTAAAAAATATTCTGCAGCTGAATTTAAAACAGAAGTGAATAAAAAACTGGAAGAAATAATGCCTACGGTTAAAAGTGAAGAAGGGCAAAGAGCTTTAACAGAATATACTTATTCTTTAGAAAATCTAGCAGAAGAAAAAGAATTAGGTTTAAAATTACTTTATCTTTTCAAAAAGTTTGAATTAACTGACTTTTCAGTTATTAGAACCATATCACAAATGGTAGCTTATCTTCAAGATAAAGATATGAAAAATATGAAAGCCATGACTGATTTAGTAGCAAAAAATATGGATGTTTTTCATCAAATTGGTAAAATTATTGGTTTGTCAAAACAGCAATCTAATCAAGAAACTTACTCAATCTTATTACAATATATTTGTTTAGGGGATAAGCATGAAAAAAAATACGTTCAATATACTCGATTAGTCGAAGTTTTAAAAGAATGGTATAAATTTTATGAAACGGTTACTGGTATTCGAGAAGAATATCCAGCTTCTAAATTTAAAATTCCTGATGAGTTTAAAAAAGAGATTCCAGGAATTCAAACTTATCAAAAATATCAAGATCAACTAAATTAACAGATGGTGTCTTTTGCGTAAATTTGGAAATCTAACCTTATAATAAGGTAAAGAATTGTAACAAAAAAACGTGAGCTTTCTTAAAACTGTTCGAGATTTAGACAAAACTGATTTATCTAATTTAATTTGCTTATTTATTGTTGCCCTTTTTTTCTGGACAAGTATCACTTCTTTATTGCCTGTTATTCCTGCTTATATTCAAGATTTAGGGGCTACTGATAGGCAAATTGCTTTTGTGATGGGTTCTTTTGCCCTAGGGCTTTTAGGCTCTCGTATGTGGTTAGGTGCGTTAGCAGATCAACATAGTCGTAAAATCGTTATTGTAATTGGTACAATCGTAGCTGTTATAGCTCCTATCGGTTATGTATTATTTCCCTCAATTCCCTATTTAATGGCAGTTAGAGCTTTTCATGGAGTGGCAATCGCAGCCTTTACTACAGGTTATAGTGCTTTAGTAGTAGATTTAGCTCCTCCAAAACAAAAAGGGGAATTAATCGGTTATATGAGTTTATCAATACCAATTGGAATGGCGATCGGGCCAGCTTTGGGAGGGTTTTTAGGAGAAACAGTCAACTATAATTTATTATTTACCATTAGTAGTATTTTTGCGATTATTTCCTTAATTTTAGCCAATCAAATAAAAGAAACTCCCATCAAAAATGCTCAAAATACAGACGTTCAAACCAAAGTAATTAGAGAAAATACCCTTAATTTAAGACAACTATTTACCAGCATTCCTTTGATCATACCAACAATTGTTTTATTTTTAATTGGTTGTATTTTTGGCAATTTAGTAACTTTTTTACCGCTATATATTCGTAGTCTTAACATTGATTTTAATGTAGGAATATTTTATTCCGTAGCCGCTATGGGTAGTTTTATTGTCAGATTGTTTTCAGGACAAGCATCTGATAAATATGGTAGAGGTTTATTTGTTTCTATTAGTCTTTTACTTTACTTTTTGGCGATGATTTTCATTTCTATCGGCCATAACAGCTTGATGTTTTTAAGTGCCGCTATTTTTGAAGGTATGGGGGCTGGGATGATTATTCCGATCATTCTTGCCTTAATTTCTGATCGTTGTACTATCAATGAAAGAGGAAAAGTTTTTGCTTTTTGTACCAGTGGTTTTGATGTGGGAATTGCTTTAGGCGCAGTAATTTTAGGAGCGTTTACTTCTAGTTTGGGTTATTCTTTGACTTTTTTACTTGCTTCTTTTCTGGCAATTCTGGCATTATTAATTTTTGCTTCATTTTCTAATAAAAATTTACAACTTTCTTTCCGTTTTGCCATAGGTAATGCCCAAGATTATTATGCTATTAAAAATTTAAGATAGATTTAAGGGTAAGTAAATATTAAAACAACTACCTTTATTTAATTCGCTAGAGACAGAAATTTTACCGTGGTGATTAATGATAATTTCTTTGGCGATCGCCAACCCCAAACCAGTACCTTCTTCATGACAACGAGCACTATCTTCTCTCCAAAAACGATTAAAAATTAAAGAAAGATGATTATCAGAAATGCCCATACCCGTATCTTCAATATTAATTAAAGCAAATTTATCAACTTTTTTTAAAGTTAAAGTTACAATCCCATTAGGTGGGGTATATTTGATAGCATTATCTAAGAAATTGGAAAATAAACGAAGTAATTGAGATGGGTTTCCAGTTACTAAAACAGGACAATTTAACTCAAAATTAAGGGTAATGTTTTTAGCTTCGGCTTTAAAATCAACAAACTCAATCGCATCCTCTAGTAAATCTTGTAAAGGGATTACTTGCCAATCTTTTAAAGACATTTTAAAAGTAGCATCATTTCTTGCTAACCAAAGTAAATCTTCTATTAAACGATTAATTTGATTAATAGCACTAACAATACCTTTAAACTTATCCTGATCTAATGGATGAATTCTTTCAGGGTGAGTTTGAATCACTTCTATAGAAGTTTTAATTACAGTCAAAGGGCTTCTCAATTCGTGGGAAGCATCAGCCGTAAACTGTTTTAATTGCTGGAAACTTTGTTCCACTGGTTTAAGTGCCAAATAAGTTAACCACATTCCCCCCATTCCTAGAAAACCCAAAGCCATGAGTCCTCCGAAAAAGAACTCTCGGCGTAATTGCCCTAAAATTGACTCTATTTCTTTACTAGATTCACTAACACGAACAAAGCCTTCAATTATTTTCTCTTCTTGATCTTCCTCATTCTGATAAACAGCAATAGTTACTATTCTTAGTTTTTGTGGTTCTACAACAGTTTTAAATCCTTCTTCAATCGGTAAATTATGAGTTAATATACCCGCTTGATTTAACAGTTTTTTGTCATAATTAAACCACTCTACACTCTGGGAAGGTTGACGCAGATTTTGCCAAGGAATATCTAAATCCCCATCTTTATCAAACTTATAATTAGTTTTTGTTATAGTCTGTGAATCTTTTTTGAGAATAGTTAAACTGTGAGTTGCCGCTTGTGCTAAATGAAGTAAACGTTGATCTAACTGTTGATATAAATTACGAGCGAAAAATTGATAAATCATCACATCAGAAACAATTAAAATAGCACTAGTAATAATCAAATATGAGCCTAATAATTGCCAACGTAAATGTTGAAATTGAGTATTAAAAACTTTTGTTTTGAGTATTTTTAGCATAAATTTGTTTCAATCGATAACCCACTCCATAAATTGTTTCAATAAAATCAGGAGGCGCACCCGCTTTTTTTAATTTTTTACGTAAATCTTTAATATACACTTTAACTACTTCTTGACTTGGTGACTCTTCCAAAGACCAAAGATAGTCTAATATATTACTAGGACTTAATACTCTTTGATGTTTTCTCATAAATAATTCTAGTAGTTGATATTCTTTAGGAGTAAAATGAATTAATTGTTCATCGTAAGTTATTTGACAGTTACTAGGATTGAGGCGAAGATTGCCCCATTCTAAAACAGTTGGAAAAGTATCTATCCCTCGACGTAATAATGCTCTAATTCTTGCGGTTAATTCCGCTAAATCGAAAGGTTTTACTACATAATCATCAGCACCTGCGTCTAATCCTAACACTTTATCGCTACTACTATCTCTTGCCGTTAACATCAAAACTGGTGATTGAACTCCAGCACCCCTTAATTTTTGACAAAGTAGAATACCATTAATCTTAGGTAACATTACATCTAGTAGTATAAGATCATAATTAAAACTTTGAAGCATTTCCCAAGCACTTTGTCCATCTTCAACCATATCGACTAAATATTTTTCATCTTTTAAGGTTTCCGCAAGAGGAATGCTAATTCTTCTGTCATCTTCGACTAATAATATTTTCATTTTGATTAAAAAAAAGTTAAGTTTTTACTCTGTGTTAAAGAATAAAACCAACAAATAAAATTTATTCTAAAATAGTAAAAACTGAAAGTAAGATAAGTTAAAACTCTAAAAATTAAAAAAATCAAATAAAAAATTGTGAATTAAATTAAAACATTAAGAAAAAAAAGTTAAGAATTAGTTAAAAAGAATAAAATTAAATGATTTAATTGTGAGAAAATATTAGAAAACTTTTAGTTGTCAATTAAAACAAAGGGAGACTAAAATGGCAGAATCAAAAAAAGAAAAAGATGACTTTCTTTATCCTTACAGTCATTATCGGGGTGAATTTAAACCAGAAAACCTAATTTTTAATGCTAATTTACAAGAATTTGCACAAAAAGTAAGTTATATTTGCAATTTAGAAACAAATGGAAAAATTACACCTAATCAAGCCTATGAACAAATTAGAAATCTTTGGAAGACACTAAAAGATAGCATTAAACAGTTAGGACTTAAAGATGATCAAGACTAACAAATTGATAAAACAGCATTAAACACCCAGAATTAAAACTTTATTTAGACTCATAACTGATAAATAACATATGTCTCGTTCTAAATCCTTACAATATTATATAATAGCTCGTGTAATGTTAGCACCCCTTATGTTATGGACTATTATAACTATCGTGTTTTTATTATTACGGGCAACCCCAGGAGATCCAGCAGATGCTATATTGGGAACTAGAGCTCCAGAAAGTGCAAAAGAGGCACTAAGAGAAGAATTAGGATTAAATGCACCTTTATTCTTACAGTATTTGCGTTATTTAGGAGATATTTTAAGTTTTGATTTAGGAACATCTTTAACTAGTAGAGGGCTCAAAGTTTGGGAAGTAATACAAGAATCTTTCCCAGCTACCGTTGAATTATCTTTTTTTGCCATATTAGTAGCCATATTAGTAGGGGTAAGTTTTGGAATGTTGTCTGCTTCTAAACAAAATACCCCTTTTGATATAGGTGGCAGATTATTTGGCATAATTACCTATTCTTTACCTTTATTTTGGGTAGGAATGATTATGCAATTAATTTTTTCAGTACAACTAGGCTGGTTTCCTTTAGGAACAAGGTTCCCAGTGGGAATGGATGCTCCTAAAAATATTACTGGTTTATATTTGCTTGACAGTTTATTGAGTGCTAATTTAGGACAATTTTTTACAACAATTTATTATCTAATTTTGCCTTGTGTTACTTTAGGAATATTATTAAGTGGTATTTTTGAACGTATTGTCAGGGTAAATTTACGTCAGACTTTACAATCAGATTATGTTGAAGCAGCTAGGGCAAGAGGTATCCCAGAAATTAAAATTTTATTCGCTCATGCTTTTAAAAATGCCTTAATTCCAGTGATTACCGTCATGGGTTTAACTTTTGCTTCTTTATTAGGTGGTGCAGTTTTAACGGAGGTAACTTTTTCTTGGCCTGGTTTAGGCAATCGTTTATATCGAGCTATTTCCGAGCGAGATTATCCTACAGTACAAGGTATTATGGTCTTTTTTGGAGCAATTGTAGTTATGGCTAGTATTTTAATTGATATAATTAATGCTTATATTGATCCGCGTATCCGTTATTAAATTTCTGTCTGTATTTTCGTTAACCCTTGTTTAAAGAAAACTTGTTAATTTTCTTTTCTTATTAAGTTAATTTAAGTAAGAAGGTAAGATAATATTTATTATCAGATAATGCAGATATAGTGTTATAAAATTTAACTCTCATTTTATAATTAATTAACAATCATTGAAAATTATCAATTGCTCATTTTTTAATAATTTCTTGAAATATATAAAATTAACTAATTGATGGATTAAGGTTATCCGTATGACTCAAACTTCTAATTCTACTCCCATGTCACGGCCAAAAACGGCGTTAGCTCTTCAAGATTATGTATCTCCTTTTGGTAATAAGTTAATTCAAACTGGTTACATTGATAAAGAACAATTAAAAAATGCTTTAGTAGAAGTCCGTAAAAGTAAACGTTCTTTACTACAAGTGTTAGAAGAACTAACCCATAAGGATTTATCACCAGAATTGGTAAGACAATATAAACAACATCATTTATTTGAATTAAAAATTCTTTATGGTGTTGACTCTATTGATCCTGAAACGGATGATTTATCTCATGAACAAATGACGGAGTTAATTGAATCTATTATTAATATTCAAGTCTGTCGTCGTTACAAATTATTACCAATTAAGCGTATCGATAAAACTCCTCCAGCTGTATTAATTGCTTTAGTTAATCCTGATGATTTAGAAGCTTTAGATACAGTTAAACAAATTTTAAAAAATAAAGGGCTTGAGCTACAAAGAATAGTTATTACTGAAGAAGATTATAATAATTTACTGAAAAGGTTTTATCAAGAAGAAAAAGAAAGAAATAAATTAAAAGAAGCCGCTGTTCAAAAGAAAAAACAGGAAAGTCTAACGGATGTTAGTGATATTGTTGATGATTTTAATGAATCAGCAAGTTTTGGAGAGGCTTCATCAGAGAATGAAGAAGCAGATTTAACTTCTTCTGTTAATGATGCCAATCAAGCTCCTGTTATTGCTTTAGTTAATAAAATTTTGATTAAAGCCTTACAAGACGGGGCTAGTGATATTCATGTTGAACCTCAAGAAGAAAATTTGAGAGTAAGATTTCGTAAAGATGGTGTATTGCAGGAAGTATTTAATTTACCTCGTAAAATAACTACCGCCGTAGTTGCTCGTTTTAAAATTATGGCAGAGCTAGATATTGCAGAAAGAAGATTACCTCAAGATGGTAAAATTCGCCGTGTTTATGAAGGGCGTAATGTAGATTTTAGGGTTAATAGTTTGCCAAGTCGTTATGGAGAAAAAGTTTGTTTAAGGATTCTTGATAACTCAGCGACTCAATTAGGTTTAGACTTTTTAATTAGTGATCCTGAAACTCTTAATAAGGTGAGAGAAATTGCTGCTCGACCTTTTGGTTTAATTTTAGTAACAGGCCCTACGGGTTCAGGAAAATCTACTAGTTTATATTCAATTTTAGCAGAGCGAAATGAACCGGGCGTAAATATTAGTACGGCTGAAGACCCTATTGAATATTCTTTACCAGGTATTACTCAGGTTCAGGTTATTCGAGAAAAAGGGATGAATTTTGCTTCTATTTTAAGGGCTTTTTTACGTCAAGACCCTGATGTTATTCTAGTGGGAGAAACAAGAGATAAAGAAACGGCAAAAACAGCTATGGAAGCTGCTTTGACTGGTCACTTAGTTTTAACTACTTTACATACTAATGATGCAGCGGGGGCGATCGCCAGATTAGATGAAATGGAAATTGAACCATTCATGATCTCGGGTGCATTATTAGGAGTACTAGCCCAACGTTTAATGCGTAGTGTTTGTAGTGAATGTAAAATTGCCTATAATCCAACCAAAGAGGAGTTAGCCCGTTATGGTATGACAGCGGCTTCTGATCAGTCAATTACGATGTATAAAGCAAATACTTTAACAGGGGAAGAATTACAAGCTGCCCAAGAAAATAATACAGTGTGTAAAAAATGTAAAGGGGGAGGCTATAAAGGAAGAATAGGGGTATATGAATTTTTAGTTATGAGTGAACGCCTTCAAAAACTAATTAATGAAGGAGCTACCAGTGATGCCATTAAAGAGGCCGCAGTGGAGGAAGGTATGGTAACAATTCTTGCTTATAGTTTAAACTTAGTTAGACAAGGAAGAACCACTTTTGAAGAGGTAGAAAGGGTAACATTTACAGATTCAGGGTTGGAAGCAGAATTGAAGGCAAAACGTAAAAGTTCTCTTACCTGTAGGGTATGTGATGCTGAAGTTCAACAAGATTGGATTGATTGTCTTTACTGTGCTACTCCCCGTTTTAATTAACTGGTGTTAAACAAAAGGAATAAATAGGATTAGGTAATGGGGAATTGGTAAGAAGTAACAGATAAGAGATAATACAGTTCTTTTCTTTTAAGCTACTGGTAATTACCAAATCCATTAATCTGATCTAAAATCTTTACTAAACTTAACATTTTCTATCTGCGTAACACCAGTTAATTAAAATTAATTTAATTTAATAGTCATTAGATTAAAATAAATAATAAATAAAAACTGAAAAAAATAATTATTAAATAAAAAAAAGGAAATTAAAATTATGGAAATAATGATCGAAGATTTGATGGAACAATTAGTAGAAATGGGTGGCTCGGATATGCACATTCAAGCCGGTGCCCCCGTTTATTTTCGTATTAGTGGTAAATTAACTCCTATTGGTGATGAGCCTCTTAACCCTCAAGAATGTCAAAAATTAATTTTTACCATGCTCAATAATACTCAACGCAAAACTTTAGAGCAAAATTGGGAGTTAGATTGTTCCTACGGGGTAAAGGGCTTGGCTCGTTTTCGAGTTAATGTTTATAAAGAACGAGGTTGTTATGCGGCTTGTTTAAGGGCTTTATCTTCTAAAATTCCTAATTTTGATCAGTTGGGATTACCGGAAGTTATTAAAGAGATGACTGAACGTCCTAGGGGTTTAATTCTAGTGACAGGGCAAACAGGTTCGGGCAAAACTACTACTTTGGCGGCTATGTTAGATTTAATTAATCGTACCCGAGCAGAACATATTTTAACAGTAGAAGACCCTATAGAGTATGTTTTTCCTAATGTGAATAGTCTTTTTCATCAACGTCAGAAAGGGGAGGATACTAAAAGTTTTGCTAATGCTCTTAAAGCTGCTTTGCGGGAAGACCCCGATATTGTTCTAGTAGGTGAAATGCGAGATTTAGAAACGATTTCTCTTGCTATTAGTGCTGCCGAAACAGGTCACTTAGTGTTTGGAACGTTACACACCAGTTCGGCAGCAGGTACTATTGACCGTATTATTGATGTATTTCCTTCGGGGGAACAAGCTCAAATTCGGGCGATGTTATCTAATTCACTTTTAGCTGTATTTGCTCAATGTTTAACGAAAAAACATAATCCTAAACCGGGTGAATTTGGTCGTGCCATGGCTCAAGAAATTATGTTGGTTACGCCGGCAATCTCTAATCTAATTCGTGAAGCAAAAGCCCCTCAAATCTACTCAGCTATTCAGACTGGGGGTAAATTAGGGATGCAAACTATGGAACAAGCTCTTTCTAATTTAGTTAAAACAGGTACGATCAGTGTGGAAGAGGCGATCTCCAAAAGTGGGAAACCAGACGAATTAAAACGTTTATTAGGGGGTGTAGAAACTATGAAAACTCCTGCTAAACGATAATCATGGGATTATACAATAATAAGTAATTAATAATTTATTGATAAAGAGGGACTAAAAATGTCAACTTATATCGTTCAAGTAAAAGATAATGCTGGTAATATTTTAGAAAAAAGGGTTTCGGCAGAATCGGAAGAGGAAGCAAAACGAGTCCTACGGAAAAATTTTCCAGCTATCGGTAAAGTCCGTAAAGCTGGTATGGAATTTGATATGTCTAGTATCGAAGCCATGATGAGTAAAGTTACGGTAAAAGACAAAGCCATTTTTTCTCGTCAATTTGCCGTATTAATTAACGCTGGTGTGGCGATCGTAAGAGCTTTAGGGGTTTTAGGTGAACAATCAGGCAATCCCAAATTTAAAAAGGCTTTAATGACTATTAGTTTAGATGTACAACAAGGTACAAATCTTTCTCAAGCGTTTGCTAAACATCCTGATTGTTTTGATCAACTTTATGTAAGTATGGTAGAGGCAGGAGAAACGGGGGGGGTATTAGATGAAGTTTTAAATAGACTAGCAAAATTACTAGAAGATGTTGCTAGATTACAAAGTCAAATTAAATCAGCTATGGCTTATCCAGTAACCGTAGGTATTTTTGCGGTATTAGCTTTTTTAGGTATGACTATTTTTTTAATACCTGTGTTTGCGGGAATTTTTGAAGGTTTAGGAGCTAAATTACCTGCTTTAACTCAATTCATGGTGGATTTAAGTGGTTTTTTAAGAAGTCCCAAAGCGGTTATTCCCATTTTTGTGGTAGGAGGTACGGTGACTGCTTTTAAACAATATTACAAAACACCTGCTGGTCGATTACAAATAGATGGAATAGCTTTAAAAATGCCCATTTTTGGCGATTTAAACGAAAAATCTGCCGTTGCTCGTTTTTGTCGAGTTTTTGGTACTTTAACACGCTCTGGTGTACCTATCCTTCAATGTTTGGACATCGTTTGTGATACTATTCCTAATAAAGTTATTTCTAATGCGGTAGCCGATGCTAAAAACGCCATTTTGCAAGGGGGAATGCTTAGTTTGGCTATAGGTGAAGCTAAAGTATTTCCCCCTATGGCTATTCAAATGATGAGTATTGGGGAGGAAACAGGGGAGTTAGATTCTATGATGATGAAAGTAGCTGATTTTTATGAGGATGAAGTTGAACAAGCTGTTAAAGCGTTGACTAGCGTTATCGAACCTTTGATGATGGTTGGTATTGCTGGTATGGTAGGGACAATTTTATTATCTATGTATCTACCAATGTTTGCTATTTTCGATCAACTTGGTTAAAAATTTTTACCGAAATAACAAGTTTTAATATTAAATTCAAGTAATTACTTATAAAAACGGTTTTGGTAAGTAGATAGACAAAATAATTTGTATAAAAACAATGGGTTTAAACCCATTGTCACCCTAAATTTGAAAAAATAAAATCCACAATTAATTTTGTCTAGTCACTTATTATTGTGTCTCGCCAAGGCATAAAAGCCCAAAGGATAAGAGGAAAGAGAGTTTTTGATTTTCATACCTCTATCACCCACCCCCCTATCACCCTATCTCCTTATAATTATGGCTGTACAAAAATCTGATTATGAAATTGTTTTAACTGAATATACTAATCGAGAAAAAGTTATCGATTTATTGAGTCATTATCGTCCTTATCTTGAAATGTTACCCAGTATGCGTCGCCCTGTTGATAGTATTGTGACAATTCCTTTGCCTATTGCTAGAATTAGGGGTAATAAGTCTATTTTAAGTGATAATATCTCAAAAGTTAGTATTGATCAGACAATTTCGATACCTTGTGATTTAGCAATTTTAATGTGCGATCCAGAATGGAAAATAAAAGTAGGTGTGGAAATTATGATTTTTATTCATCGTCCGGATGAAGATTTTTCTGATTTACTCAAACGTTGGCGACAAACTCAATTATACTTAGATCATGATTATGAATGGATTATGCCTCAATCTGAACAGCATATGTTTAGTGATATAGCTGAACAAGTTAACCCTTTATTTATTTTATTTCCTCATAGTATTTTAAGAATAAAAAAGGGTTTGCAAAGTGCTTCTCTTCCTTATATTGAATATAAATCAACTATAAATAATCAAGAAATTGAAAATGTTCCTATCTTTGAACAATCAGAATAATTAATTTATTTTAAGGCGATCGCCAAAATACCTTGTTGTCCGATCAATAATTCTCTCAATAAACTGAAAATTCCTAAACAAATAATAGGGCTAATATCTACTCCGCCAATAGGTGCAATAATTTTACGAGTAGGGCTTAAAAAAGGTTCGGTAGGCAAATAAACTAAACGATAAGGAAACTTGGATAAATCAACATTGGGATACCAAGTAAAAACAATCCGAAAAATAAATAAAATAGAAAATAGGGCAAACAATAAACCCAAAAATAACATGATTAGATCAACAAAATTCATAATTTGTAATTAGGAACACTGACTAAAATTTACCATATTTTCCTTATAAAAATTTTTTTCTTTTTTCAGCTATACATTAAAAATTGATGATCAAAAATTAATAATTTATGAAAATTTTATGTACACGCTATAGTTGTCCAAATCCGAATAATGATTTTCCTGAATTAGATGATAATGCTCATTTAAGAACAGCACAACAAAAATATTGTACCAGTTGTGGTATGCACTTAATTTTAGGACAACGTTATTTACCCATTCAATTATTAGGCAAAGGAGGTTTTGGTGCTGCCTTTTTAGCAATTGATCGTCATTCGCCTACTTTACGAAAATGTGTAGTAAAACAATTTAAACCTGAAGGAAATTTAACTAAGTCAGAATTAGAAAAAGCCCAAGAAATGTTTGAAAAAGAAGCTTTAGTTTTAGAAACTTTAGGTAATAGAAATGAAAGAATACCTAATTTATTCGCTTTTTTTCCGCTAATAATTTCTTCTTTTACTAAGAAAAAGGAAGAAGAACAATATTTTTACCTAGTACAAGAATTTATCGATGGGGAAGATTTAGAGAAAGAATTAGGAAAAAAAAATGCCCTTTCTCAAGAAGAAGTAAAAAATATATTATTAGAAATTTTACCAATACTCAAATTTGTCCATAATAATAATTCAATTCATCGAGATATTAAGCCTTCAAATATTATTAGAGACAAACAAGGAATCTTACATTTATTAGATTTTGGTGCAGTAAAAATGGTAGCTACTCAAGCACTAACTAATCTACAATCTCCTTCTACAACTATCTATTCTATTAATTTTGCACCCCCTGAACAAATCAAGGGTAGTAAAATTTATCCTTGTAGCGATTTATATGCTTTAGCTGTTACTTGTATCTATTTATTGACGGGGAAAGATACCAGCGAATTATATGATGATTATCATAATCAGTGGCAATGGCATCAATATTTACCTGATCTTGATCCCAATTTTGCGTCTGTTCTTGATAAAATGTTATTAGCTACACCATCAGAACGTTTCCAAAGTGCTGATGAAGTATTACAGGCTTTAACAACGAATCAAAATCAATCATTGTCTCCTAAAGGGGTAATAGGCGGAAATACTACCCAAATTCAAACTTCTAATCAATCAAATTCTTTCCCTACAACTCAAGCACAACCACAACCACAACCACAAATTAAACGTCAACATCAACCATTACCATTATTTCCTATCATTACGGGTTTGGCTTTTATCGGTTTTGAGATGACATTAATTAGTATAGCTATGTTTAGCCTTTTTACTGGTAACTTATTTAATGTGGCGATCGGCATTACCTTTGGAATTTTTGGCTTAATTATTTTTGCTTTATTTAAAAGAATTATTGAAAAATGGGATTTTGTTATTTTTGGATTAATAACTCTTGCTATTGTTAAATTTGTTCCTTTATTTAATTCTATTTTAATAAAACAATCCCCGATTATTTTATTTATTTTACCTGTAATAATGGCAATTATATGTATATTTATTGGTACTTTATTTTTAGTTATTTATAAGTTAATTTCTCGTATTTTTTAAATATAATTTTCAAAATAATAAGTAAAAATAATCATTTATGTTACTTTTTTAATAGTATTTTCCTTATTTTATAGCAGTCGCCAAGATTATTAGGATGTTAACAAGCAAGGGGTTTAAACCCCTTGTTATATAAATTTTTATTAAAATGAATTGTAATAAAATTAAAATTAGTATCATAATTCCTGTTTTTAATGAAGCTGTAAATATTGACAAATTTTTAAATCAATTTAATTGTGATCAAGAAAAAGAGATTATTTTTGTTGATGGAGGAAGTACAGATAATACTGTTAATTTGATCAAAAAAAAAGGTTTTCAAATAATTAATTCCGCTGAAAAAAAACGTAGTTATCAAATGAATTTGGGGGCAAAAAACGCTCAAGGAAATTTTTTATTATTTCTTCATGGGGATACATTTTTACCTGATAATTATTTAGATTCCATTGAGCATATTTTAAATCAAAAAGATATTATTGCAGGTGCTTTTCAACTTACAATTAATGATCCTAAAATTGTATTTCGTCTATTAGAAATTCTCATTAATTGGCGATCAAATATTTTCTCTTTACCTTATGGGGATCAAGGCATTTTCATAAAAAAGAGTACATTTCAAGAGATCAAAGGTTTTCCTAATGTACCAATTATGGAAGATTTTATGTTAATTAAAATGTTACAAAAAAAAGGCATAATTAAAATTTCAAAATTATCCGTAATTACCTCCGCAAGACGTTGGCAAAAATTAGGAATATTAAAAACTACTTTAATTAATCAAATGATAATTTTAGGGTATTATTTAGGTTTTAATTTGGATAAATTAGCTAATTTTTATTACCAAGAAAAAAGATCAAAGAAATGAACAAAAATTTTAATAATAAATTATCAAAAACTGATTATTTCAAGATTTTTTATTATTACTTAAAATC
>CAZWLZ010000018.1:0-20091 GCA_964634505.1 uncultured bacterium
CATCTACCCCTAATTGCGTTGTTAGTCAAGAAAGTGACAAAATTCATCAAATTGAACCAATTGCCTATGAAACCGACCAAGAAACGGCAAAAGAGACCCTTTTAAAGGTATTATCAGTAGTGCCAAATACAGTTATTGTTAAACAAACTGATAATTATATTCAGACAGAATCTCGTAGTAAAATTATGGGTTTTGTGGATGATGGAGAATTTTATTTTCCTCCCGATCAAAAAGTAATCTTCATAAGATCGGCTTCTCGCTTAGGAGAATCAGACTTAGGCGTTAATCGCACTCGTTTAGAACAAATTCGCCTTGCCATGAAAGACTTAGCCACAAGGTAATAAGGTGTTAGGGTATTAGGCTTTTGGGGGTTGGGGAGCAAAAGGGAACAAAAAAATCATCCGTTAATTAGTGAATAGCTATGATAGAATCAAGTACAATTTGACTTTTTAAGTAAAATAGTAATAAAAATTTATGTCTAATTTAATTCAAGTCCAAACTCAAGTTAAAAGTATTTTACAAGGATTACTCGAAAGTAGTAATATTAACGATATTTTAACCACTTCTTTTGGTGACAATTATAACAATCTCATCGCTACCGAAATTTTAAACCAATGGCAATTAAATAATTTTAGTAATCTTCCAGTAGTCATTATTTTATCAGCCGAAAATATGCAAGATGCTTTAGGTGGTTATAGTATCGAAAAAAATACTGTTTACTTATCCAATTCCTTAATCGATAGTGGTAATATTAGTCAAATTACTTCCGTTTTATTAGAAGAATATGGTCATTATTTTTCTTCAAAAATAAATGATCTTGATGTAGTAGGAGATGAAGGACAAATTTTCTCTTTTTTAGTACAAAATAATACTATTTCAGATGACTTATTATCTAATTGGCGATCGCCAAATGCCAATGATAGCGGTTTTGTGGAAGTAAATGGAGAATTAATCTCTGTAGAAAATGCCACCCTAATCTTAACAGTTAATACCACATCAGATCAAAATGATGGCTCACCTAATAATGGTTTATCCCTACGAGATGCCATCTTAATCGCCAATAGAGACGCAAATAATGAATATATCATTCAATTA
This sequence comes from uncultured bacterium, assembly GCA_964634505.1. Taxonomy (GTDB): domain Bacteria; phylum Cyanobacteriota; class Cyanobacteriia; order Cyanobacteriales; family Cyanobacteriaceae; genus CAZWLZ01. The sequence goes on from CAZWLZ010000018.1 coordinate 1,096, forward strand.
GAAGCTGGACAAACTTACGGTTTAACTTTAAATGGTATCAATGAAAATGGCTCTTTAACAGGAGACTTAGATATTACCAAAAAAATGACCATCGAAACCATTGGCACAACTCCAGCAACTATTGAGGCAGCCACCTTAACCCAACGAGATCGAGTTTTTCACCTTCTAGGTGGAGGCAGATTAACCATAGATAATATTATCGTCAAAGGTGGTTCAATCAATGGAGATGGAGGCGGTTTTTTAATCGCTGATAACGCCTCCTTAATAGCCCTTGATTCCCTTATTACAGGTAACTCTGCTAACAACGGTGGAGGCATTATTTCTAGTCAAACTAATGTTAATAATATTTTCATAAATACCAGCATTACCAGTAATACCGCTAATCAGAATGGAGGAGGGATGTTAGGGGGAAATAACAGTTTCACCGACTCCAGTATTCTTGGCAATATTGCTACAGCCGATGCTGGAGGATTAGCTGTTGGCAATAATACTATTACTAATTCTCGAATCATCGGGAATATCGCTGGAATTAATGGAGGAGGAGTATTTAGAGGCAACAATACTATTATTAACTCTACCATCAGTGATAATCGAGCAACAGATTTTGGCGGAGGTATTGCTAGAGGAACTAATACCATTATAGGATCAACTATTAGTAATAATACTGCTCTTAGTGGAGGAGGAATTGCTTCAGATAATAATACTATCGTCAATTCAACCATAAGTGGTAACACTGTTTTACTTGACGGAGGCGGTATCTTAGGCATTGGTAATACTATTATCAACTCTACTATTACTAATAATCTTGCTGATAGTGATAATAATGGGGAAGGAAATGGCGGCGGTTTATTTGCCTTAGAAACAAATACTATTCGCAATACAATTATTGCTAACAATTTTGATACCCCTAGAAATTTAGGAATACAAGAAATACACCCTGATATTTCTGGCACAGTAGAAGGCAATAATTTTAATCTTATTAGTAATATAACAGGTGCTACAGGTACAGTTGGTACTGGTTCTGATAAAATTAGCACTAATGTTTTATTAGCCCCTTTAGCCAACTATGGCGGCGTTACCCAAACCCATGCTTTATATAGCGGAAGTTCAGCTATTAATGCGGGTAATAATAACGCTATTCCTCTCGATATTCTTGATTTGAATAATAATGGTATTTTTGACGAAAGAATTCCTTTCGATCAAAGAGGGCAAGGTTTTCCTCGAGTTTTAGACGGAAGAGTTGATATTGGAGCTTTTGAAGGTTCTATTACAAATCCGCTCAATACCCTTATTTATCGCTTTCAAAATACCAGTATTCCTGGTACATATTTATTTGTAGGAGCAGAAGAACGTCAAAGTGTATTACAAAATTTTCCTAATTTTGTTGAAGAAGGAGAAGCATTTAAAGTAGGAATTGAACCAGCTGATGGATTAATTGCCTTAAATCGTTTTCAAAATTCTGCCATACCCGGTACTTATTTATTTGCAACCCCCGGAGAGAGCGAAAGTATTCGAGCTAATTTTCCTACTTTTATTGAAGAAGGAATAGCTTTTTATGTAGGTGCGCCTGGTAGTAATATAGGGCAAGATTTCTTCCGTTTTCAAAATTCACAATTACCAGGTACTTATTTATTTGCAGGAGTTGGTGAAAGTCAAACAATTAGAGCAAATTTTCCTAGTTTTGTTGAAGAAGGTTTAGCTTTTGGTGCGGGTAATGTTTAATTAAAACATTGCTAAATCATACGATCTAAGTAGATAGACCAAATAATTTGTATAGAAACAATGGGTTTAAACCCATTGTCACCCTAACTTTGAATAAAATCCATAATTAATTTTGTCTAGGCACTTAGCAGCAATACCCACTAAAATTAGGACAGAAACACGGGGTTTAAACCCCTTGCCTAAAATCTTGAAAATAGACTCCAACATTCCTAAATCTTAATCTTATAAAATTCGGTCAGAAAATAATTATTTTTAATTAGTACGACTACGTACAGTCAATAAAGTAGCATCTAAAGCAGCTTTAGGATAAACAATTCTTTTATGATTAGATTGTTGCCATACTTGCACAAAAATTTTAGCAATAATAGGTAACTCATCATATTTTAATCCCGATTCAACTAATTCATTTTCACGCCAACGAGCTTTTAAAATTTTTTGTACCATAGAAATAGCCTGATCTAAAGTAGCATCTTTAAGTGATCTTAAGGCAGCCTCACAGGCATCTGCTAACATTACAATGCCCGTTTCCCGAGACTGAGGAATAGGGCCATCATAATGAAAAATAGTCTCATCAATATCAATATGATGAATATCGGCTTTATTTTTAGCTTGAAAATAAAAATAAGAAATTAAAATAGTTCCTTGATGTTCTGGGATGAAATCTCTAATGGCCTTGGGTAAGCCATATTTACGGGCTATTACTAAACCTTCGCTAACGTGTTTTTTTATAATTTTCGCACTAACAAAAGGATCATTAATTTGATCATGTTTATTAATTCCATCCATTTGATTTTCAATAAATGCTTGGGGATCGTGCATTTTGCCAATATCATGGTATAATGTGCCTGCTCTAACTAGCTCTACATTACAATTTAACTCTCTAGCTGCTGCTTCTGCTAAGGATGCCACAAACATAGTATGTGCAAATGTTCCGGGGGCTTCGATGGATAAACGTTTTAACAAATGTCTATTAGGGTTAGATAATTCCGCCAAACGAATAGGAGTTATTAAATCAAAAAACCTTTCTAAATAAGGAGAAAGTCCTAAAGCAATGATGATATAAGCTACTCCTATTAAACCATAACCTAATGCCCCAGGTAAAACAATATACCAAATAGTACCAGCAGCGGCACTGGAGATTAAATTAATTATTAAATAAATTGCCCCTTGAGTTAAGCCAACTCCTCCCCCTAATAAAGCTAATTCTTCACGAGAATGTAACTTAGAAGCTAAAAAAGAAGCTAATAATGAGCCTCCATAAGAAGCGATAATATATTCCCAATTAGCACCTTGAGTCTGAAATAAGACTAAGCCTGTCATTAAGGTGACATTACTTAAAGCTAAAGTGGTGCCATAAAAGCTACTAACTAAAAAACCTACGGCTGGAAGAGAAGTGTAATGAGCATTAGTTACGGCACAAATAGGAATAGTTACACTAAGTAACCATAATAAAATTTGATCTCGGCGACGTAATTTTTTGTTAATTTGTTTACTGATAAACATAAAGACAAAGATGCTAGTAGTAACTAAAATAATGGATATTGCTACTCCTGTCCAATTTACTCCTCGCCTACTTAAATTAAATCCATCTAAAATAACAAATTGTGATTGTGTAATTTTCTGCCCTATATCAACAATTACATCTTGTTTCTTAACGGAAATATATACATTATCAACTTCTTTAGCAGCTTTTTCTGCTCTTTTTTTTGTCTCTAATTCATTGATTTCTAAATTAGGAATTAAAGAGTTAAATAAGATTTTTACAGCAATAGATTTAGTTTTTTCTGGAATAGAATTTTCTAAGTGAATTAGGGCAGTTTTTTGCTTTATTTCATCAGGTAAACCTACAGGAATCCCTTGTACTATAATTTTATTTTTAGCTGTTATTATGTTATTTTGAGTAGTTTTCCAAGTATCTTCACTAATTTCTATTAAAGTTTCTTTTTCTGCTGGAGTTAAAATTCTTCCTATCTCTAAATCAATTTCCGTTTGTTTATATTGTTGACGAACATTTATTATTTGATTGATTAAATTAGTAATTGTTTCTTTTTTTTCTTGATTACTAATTAATTTCAATTCTTGAAAGGCTTTTTTTTGCTGTGGTGATAATTCTGATGATGATTGTTTATTTAAATGTGCCAAAATTTCTTGCCATTCATTTTGACTACATTGACGTAAATATTTTTGAGTTTCTATGGTAATTAAATTTGTTGAGATGTAAGGTAATTGAAATGTTTTTCTTAAGTTGTTAATTTCTTGAATTTTTTTAGTCAATCCTAAATTAATTTCATTAGTGGCGATTTTATTTTCTTGTAAAAAAGGTGAGATTCCGTTACGAATTTTTTTTCTTTCTTCTTCTGTTGTTTTTTTATCTTCAAAAGTTTTGTCCGCTGGTGCTTCTATTCTGGTAGGGGAAATGGTTCCTACTGCTAATTCTGGTTGATTATAAAATCGATAACTAATTACACTGCTTAAAGAGATAATTGTTATTAATAACATGATTGGCGTGTGAATTTTACATACAAAACTAAACCATAAGGGTATATCATCTTGTTTATTTTGTTTCCATTTTTTTTTTGATTCTGGTGGTTGATAAATTTTCTGATTATTACGGTTTATGTGCCATTTATTAATAGCATCACTGAGTATTTTTAAGGTTTTCATATTTTGTGTGTGAGGTTTTATCTATATTAAAAAAATAAAAAAAAGAATTTTACTCCTTGAGTTTTAGTTCTCATTTCTAGTTTAATGCAGATTGAATTTTTATTTTTTATTTTCTGATATCTTAATTGTTTCTTTTTATGGTTTATCAATAAATGTAAATATTGTTTGAATTTTGAAAAAAATTTGCAATTTTTTGCTATTCTAAAATTTGCTAGTATGCAAACAGCCAATTAATTTAGTTAGGAAAAAGTAAATGTCAACAACCGAAGAAGTAAAAGATGGTACTTTTAAAGAGGTCGTTTTAAATAGTGAAATTCCAGTTTTAGTAGATTTCTGGGCTCCTTGGTGTGGTCCATGTAGAATGGTTGCACCAGTAGTGGAAGAAATTGCCCTCCAATATGAGGGTAAAATTAAAGTGGTAAAATTAAATACTGATGACAATCCTGAAGTGGCTGGTCAATATGGAATTCGTAGTATTCCTACTTTGATGATTTTTAAGGGTGGTCAAAAAGTTGATATGGTGGTTGGTGCTGTACCTAAAACCACTTTATCTCAGACTATAGACAAGTATCTTTAAGCATATTTTATTGTGTGCTGTTAATTCAATTTTTAGACCTGTGTCTTTTTTTGGCACAGGTTTTTTCTTTTATCTTTTGATTTTTTCGGAGTATAATCAAGATGCTAATACTATTACACAATTTTGAGAATATATGACTATTGATACTCAGGCGATCGCCAATGATGTAGAATTGCTTAATACTACGACTATTAAGGATGAAATTGAAACTGTTATTGCAAGTTTAGATTATGATAATACCGCAATGGTACTTCAAAATGACAACGGTTTTTTGTGGAAGTTTCAATATGGAAATGTGGAGGTTTTTGTTCAGTTTACAGGGGAAACTGATGACGATTTGTTAACAGTTTGGTCAGCTATTCTCTCTTTACCCACTAAGGATGATCTTAGTTTGACAAAAAAATTACTCTCTATGAATTGGAATGGTACTTTTGAAGCGTTTTTTGCTCTTTGTGATGATCAAGTAATAATTGCTACTCAACGCACGGTAGAAGATTTATCCGCAGCTGAAATTTCTAGGGCGATCACTTTAGTGGCTACTATTGCTAAGGATAATATAGAATCTTTGAAAGTGGAATTTTTATCCTAATGGAATTATCGTTATGGAATTATCGTTAAATTTTGCTCAATTAACATAGATAAATAATATAATCTTATTTAGTTAAAATTTTTATCAGAATTAATCGTGAGTGACTTAAATAAAAAAGAATTTGATTTTTATTATCAACAGGGTATAGCGGCTTTTGAATCTGGTCAATATCGTATTAGTGCAGAAAAATTATTACAAGCCATTAGTTTTGTGACTAATGATTCTAAAAGTGGGGGGGAGGCTAATTTATGGTTAGTTAATGTTTATCAAGCCCAAGAAAAATATGAGGAAGCAATTAATTTATGTCAACAATTATTAACTCATCCTCATCGTCATATCCGTCAACAAAGTCAAGATTTATTATATATTATTCAAGCACCACGATTAAAACGTCCTCAAAAATGGATGAGCGAGATTCCAGATTTTAATTCTTCGTCCGATTATAAGGTTTCTTACCCTGTTCTTAAAGATACACCCAAAATTAAACCAAAACCTCAAATAGACATAGTAGATTTAAGTCAAGTTAAGACTAAAGATAATTATTTTATTTGGCTTGGTTTAGGTTTTATTTTTTTTACTATTCTTGGTGTTGTTTATTTTTGGCAATTTTCTAGTATTTAGATAAAAATTTAGGAATACTTACCCACAATTATTGTCATAAAGAAAAGACAGGCTAGAAGCCTATCCCGCAATTTTATTAATCAATTAAACTCTATTATTCCCCTTTTTAAGGGAGATTAAATCGCTTCTTGATTTTTTTCGCCCGTTCTAATTCGGACAATTTGACCAATGGGAGAAATGAATATTTTCCCGTCTCCAATTTCTCCAGTTCTGGCAGCAGTAATAATTTTATCAACTACCATATCAACTTGATCATCTTCTGCTACAATTTCTAATTTCAGTTTTTGAAGAAATTCAACAGTATATTCTGAACCTCGATAACGTTCAGTTTGTCCTTTTTGACGACCAAATCCTCTTACTTCCGTAACTGTCATACCTACAATCCCGGCGTTAACAAGAGCGATTTTAACTTCATCTAGTTTAAAAGGACGAATAATAGCTTCTATTTTTTGCAAAACACTAACTCCTAATTTAATTAATTATTTCAATTTATAAAACTTGTCTATTACTTTTAAACATTGTTAAGTCAAAAATTTTTGTCATATAAGACACATTTTTTAGGTTAAAAGTATTTCTAAGTAATTTGTCTTGTTTATTATACAACTAAGATGATGGTTATACTATCGAACAGCCATAACTTCTGTTACTTTAGCACTAGAAAAATCGGTTATGGCTTTTATCGCAATTCCAAATAATTTATTTGGTTGTAAGTCTTCTTTGACTAAATCCCATAATCTTTGTACTTCTTCTGAGTGTAAACGATCATCTTCAATTAAGGCTAATATTAATTGACGGCGTAAATAATCTCCTTCATCTGAGAGAATAAATTTTAAGCCTAGACTTGCTGTTGGTAGCAGATCAAAATTTTGATCTCCCCTGGCGATCGCAATCATATTTTCTAATCTCTGCCATTGAAATTTACCATCTTTGAATAAAACCTCAATTAAACGGCTTCTCATTTCTGGTGATTCTTCTGTGAGTAAACGTCTTGAGATATAGGGAAAAGAAACTTCTACAATTTTGAAGTTTGGATTAATACTTAATGCTAATCCTTCTTGAGTAACTAAAGAGCGTATAATTAAGGCAAATTTAGCTGGTACTCTAAAAGGATATTCAAACATTAATTCAGAAAAATCATCGGTAATAGTTTTAAAATTAAAATTACCTACACTTTGTCCCACTGCATTACCTAAAACCTTCTCTAAAGCTGGAATTATAGGGCTAATATCTGTTTCTGGAGTTAAAAAGCCCAAATTAACAAAATCTTTAGCTAAGGCAGGATAATCTTGATTTATTAACTGTACAACTGAACTGGCGATGGTTTGTTTCATGTCTTCAGTTAATTGATCCATCATACCAAAATCAATATAAGCCATACGACCATCAAGCATAGCAAACAAGTTACCAGGATGGGGATCAGCATGGAAAAATCCATGTTCTAATAATTGTCTTAAACCAGAGGTAACACCAATTCTAATAACTTCATCGGGGTCTAATCCTACGGCTTTAATTTGACTAAGATCGTTTAATTTGATACCGTTTATCCATTCTAAAGTTAGCACTTTATGGTTACTAAATTGCCAGTAAATGGACGGTACTTTAACATCTGGATCATTAAAAAAGTTAGCTGCGAATTTTTCTGCATTTTTCCCCTCGTTAAGGTAGTCAATTTCTTCAAATAATTTGATCCCAAATTCATCAACTATTAAAGTTAAATCATGGCCTAAATTAAGAGGTAAAAAAGGAGCTACCCATTTTGCTCCTAAACGCATCAAATATAAATCTAGGGTAATTACTGGGCGTAAATTAGGACGTTGTACTTTAACAGCAACTTCTTCTCCTGTGTGTAATACTGCCCGATACACTTGCCCTAAACTAGCTGCAGCGATGGGGTGAGGAGAAATTTCTCGATAAGCATCATCTACGGATATTTGTAATTGATTTTCGATAATGGCAAAAGCAAGATCATTATCAAAAGGAGGTAATTGATCTTGTAATTTAATTAATTCTTGTAAAAAGTCTTTACGAATTAAGTCGGGACGAGTAGAAAGAGCTTGTCCTACTTTGATAAAAGTAGGTCCTAAATTTGTTAAAATTTCTCTTAATCTTTGAGCTCTATTTTGTTGATTAGTTTCATTTTTGCCTTTCCATTGGTCTATTTGTAATTGTAAAGCAAAAATACTAAATAAGATTAGGATTCTCAAACCTCTAGTTAATACTAACCAAGGCCTTTTGCCATAATATTTGGCGATCGCCAAATAATCATAGCGTATAAATTTCCCTTCTACAGTGTTTAAATTTGAAGCAATAACTTGAGATTTACTCACGGCTATTAAATTAATTTGAATTAAATTGTTTTGTTTATAATAACTCTCAATTTTACTTGATTCAAGTAAATTATGTAACCCAAGTTATGATCTATCGAAAAAATATTAAGAGACTTCCTGAAATTTGCGAAAAAACTTTGTAACCCTCAAAAAGGTCTTAGCCTACGTTGATTTTTTATAAAATAGGCATTAAGCAAAAGAACAAAATATAGTAGTAGGGGTAATTAATGAATTACCCCTATTTAATAAAATTAGTGACTATTTCTTTACGGTTTCACGAGGCAAATAAGATTTAAAATGTTGATAAGCCTCCTTAGAAACTCCTTGAATAAAAACACGAGCAGAAGGATCATTATGAGGACGTTTAACCAAAACAGCCCCTACATAACGCTTACCATTAGGAATATCAATAATCCCCGCATCTCCTAACAATGAACCAATATCACCCGTTTTATGAGCAATGGTAGCATTCCCTTCTAAACCTTGAGGTAAAAGAGTTCTTGTTTTTGTTTGTCTCATAATATCTAAAACTCTATCTCTTGATTTTAAAGAAATTAATTCCCCATTACTAATACGAGTCAACAAAGAAGCTAAATCTTTGGCACTAGTAGTATTTGTACCGCTTAAATCTGGCAAAGGATTTTTAATATTTGTGGCAGTTAAACCCCAAGACTGAAAACGTTGATTGAGGGTTTCCATACCTCCTAAAAGTTCAATAATCATTTCTGTGGCGGTATTATCACTACTAATAATCATTTCCGAAACCACCTGAATTGCTATAAATTCACTATTCGGTTTTTGATATTGCATATCCCCCGAACCGGTTACCATATTTTTAGGAGTCATAATTAACTTTTGATCAAGAAAAATTTTACCTGCATCGACATCTTGAAAAAATGCAATTAGAATAGGTATTTTAATTGTACTAGCCGCTGGAAAAACATTATCGCCATTAAAACTAGCATAATTTCCATTATCAAGATCAATAAAAAAAGCACCTAAGCCCAAAGTTGGATTTTTAGATTTTAAAAGAGAAAATTTTACTTCCAAATTTTTTAGTCTATCCTTTAAAACAAGATTATTTTTATCTGTAGGGGTTATGGTTTGAACAGGTGTCTTAACATCGGGAGTAACGGAAACAGGGGTAACACTAGAAGATTTTACCTTAGAGAAAAAAGGTAAATTTAGGGGTTTAGTTAAATCTCTATTTGCTAAAAAAGTTCCCAGTATCGCACTCAATGCTACTCCTGTAATCCCTAATCTTAATAACTTGAAAAGGATTGAAGTAAAAAGATTATCAGAATTTCTTTTCTCTATCATCACAGAAGATTTTTGACGAAGATTAGTACTTGTAATATTATTTTTAGTAGAAGAAACACTACTACTGTTATCAGAAGAAGAATAAGTAGATTTTACATCAGTAATTTTATTTCGACTTTTTTGTCTTAAGGATAATCTTTGAGATTGATTCGATTTTATTTTATATTTATTTTGACCATGAGTCTTAGATAAAAAAACTGACACTAAATATTTCCTCCTTTTTCAATTCATTGTTTTAAATAAATTCTATTGTATATTAGCTAATTGGTAAAAAATAATTGTTAGCAAATTACAGTTTGTTGTTATTTTCGGTAAGTTTTCACTTATAACTTTCTTAAATAAATATTTAAAACCTTATATAGAACCCATTTGGTATCTTATCTGAAATCGTTATCTAGTTTGTATTATAGTAAATTATGAAAAATCAACTCTAACACTTATTTCATGAGGTTTTCAAAATAGATCCTAAATGGGTTCTATAAAGACCATTTGAGATATTTTTAAAGAAAAGCGATCAGGCGAAGCCTCTCACTTTGAGTGATCGCCATAAAATCATCACAAAACATTTAATCATCTTTAATAAGAATAAAAATCTATACTACCTATTCCCCATTACCCATGAACTATTACCTCAAAACTTAGGATAATCTTCTCATTAATGCCAATAATAACAAGATTATGTCAGAATCAAAATAAGAACATAAATACAACAAAAAATAAATTATAGATGAATTCACCAATTCAAGCAGTACAATCTCCCTATAGAGGCGATTCCTATGTTAGGACACCGCCTCCTGACTTACCATCTCTTTTGTTAAAAGAAAGAATTGTTTATTTAGGATTACCTCTTGTCTCTCCTGATGAATATAAAGATCAATTAGGAGTGGATGTTACAGAATTAATTATCGCCCAATTACTATTTTTACAATTTGATAATCCAGATAAACCGATTTATTTATATATAAATTCTACTGGAACATCTTGGTATGGCGGAGATTCTATTGGTTTTGAAACAGAAGCCTTTGCCATCTGTGACACAATTAATTATATTAAACCTCCTGTTCATACTATCTGCTTAGGTAAAGCTATGGGTACAGCTGCGATGATTCTTTCGGCTGGTACGAAAGGTTTTCGTTTTAGTTTACCTCATGCTTCTATCGTATTACATCAAGCAAAACAAGGAGCTCAAGGACAAGCAACAGATATTTCTATTCGAGCAAAAGAAGTAGTTACGAATAAAAAAGTAATTTTAGAAATGTTCGCCCGAAATACTGGACAATCTATTCAAAAGCTAGAAAAAGATATGGACAGAATGTTTTATATGACTCCCCAAGAAGCTAAAGAATATGGTTTGATTGATAAAGTGTTAGAAAGTAGTCGGGATTTACCTAAACCTATGCCCATAATTTAATTATTGGTAAAAATATGATTGTTGCAATTAGTTAGAGTTTTTTTATTGAAATATTACGGGAGTTAAAATTATGCCTATTGGTGTGCCTAAAGTACCTTATCAATTACCAGGTCAGCCTTATAGCGATTGGATTAATATTTACGATCGCCTCTATAGAGAAAGAATTATCTTTTTAGGGCGAGAAGTTAGTGATGGTTTAGCTAATCAAATTATTGCGGTGATGCTCTATTTGGATTCAGAAGATAATACCAAACCGATTTATCTTTATATAAATTCTCCCGGAGGTTCTGTTGATGCGGGGTTAGCTATTTATGATACCATGCAGCACATAAAATCAGAAGTTGTAACTATTTGTGTAGGATTGGCAGCTTCTATGGGGGCATTTTTATTAGCAGGAGGTAGTCATGGGAAACGATTAGCGTTACCCCATTCACGTATTATGATTCACCAACCGTTAGGGGGTACTCAAGGACGTACTCAGGCAACGGATATTGCTATTGAAGCAAAAGAAATCTTAAGAATGAAAGATTTACTTAATCAGATGATGGCTGAAAATTCAGGCCAATCTATTGAGAAAATCAAAAAAGATACGGATAGAGATTACTTTATGTCGGCGGCAGAAGCTAAAGAGTACGGTTTGATTGATAAAGTAATTGAAGATCGCAAAATGTAATTATCATATTTCATTTAGTTTTAATTATAAATAAGGGGTTTAACAATAAGTTTAAATCCCTTATTCGTTTATAAAAATCATAAAATCAGTTAGAATTTGATGTCGTAATATAAATAATTACTAAACTAACAACAAATATAATGAAAAAATCACCTTTTAAAATAAGTTTAATCATGTCCTTATTAGGGTTAAATTTATTAACTACCGGTTGTGGAATATTCGGAACAAATACTCAAAATCAACCTAATAATACAACCACCACCAATACGAATCCTCCTGAGACACCAACCGAAGATGAAGGCTTAAAATTAGGTGTTTTAGCCCCAAGTACGGGAGATTTAGCTTCTCTTGGTCAAAATTTACCTGTAGCTGCTAAATTAGCGGTAGAAACCATTAACGCTTGTGGTGGTGTTAATGGAAAACCTGTAACCATTGTCTCTGAAGATGATCAAACTGATCCAGTAGCTGGTAGTGCGGCTATGACGAAATTAGCCGAAGTAGATAAAGTAGCAGGAGTAGTAGGTTCTTTTGCTAGTAGTGTTTCTAGTGCAGCTTTAGATATAGCTGTTCGCAATAAAGTGATGTTAATCTCTCCGGGTAGTACCAGTCCATTATTTACCGATAGGGCTAAAAAAGCTGAGTTTCAAGGGTTTTGGGCGAGGACTGCTCCCCCCGATACCTATCAAGCAAATGCCTTAGCTACATTGGCTCAAAAACAAGGTTTTAAGAATGTTTCAACGGTGGCAATTAATAATGATTATGGGGTTGCTTTTGAACAGGAATTTGTTAAGTCTTTTACTGGTTTAGGAGGCAGTATTATCAATAAAGATAAACCAGTCCGTTATGATCCTAAAGCTACAACCCTTGATAGTGAAGCAACGGCTGCTTTTAGTGGTAAGCCTGATGGGGTAGCTGCAATTTTATACGAAGAAACTGGTATTTTATTATTACAAGCTGCTTTTAAACAAGGTTTAATGGATAATGTGACACTACTTTTAACTGATGGTGTTTATTCTGAAGATTTTGCTAAGAAAGTAGGGAAAACGGCAGACGGTAAGTCTATTATTGCAGGGGCGATCGGCACTGTACCGGGGGCTGATGGTAAAGCATTAGAGGCGTTAACTACTTTATGGAAAGCCAAAAATGATGGAAAGTCGGTTACGGCTTATGTCCCTCATGCTTGGGATGCAACGGTTTTATTAATGTTGGCAGCTGAGGCTAGTAAAAGTAATACGGGTGAAGGGATAAAATCTAAAATTCGTGATGTATCTGGGGGTGAAGGTAAGGAGGTTACGGATGCTTGTGAGGCTATGGATTTAGTGCGTAAGGGCGAAGAAATTAATTATCAAGGTGCGAGTGGTAATGTTGATATTGATGAAAATGGTGATGTGGTTGGGGTTTATGATGTTTGGCGAGTAAAACCCGATGGCACTATAGAAATAATTGATCAAGTTTTACCGACTATTAATTAAGTTAGGGTGATAGGGTGATAGGGTGTTGGGGTATTAGGGTGATTTTAACTAATAAAAAATTTTTTAATTATCAATTTAGTAGTATCAATCATCAAAACCTATTTCCTATTCCCCATTAGCCATTCCCTATTACCCATTCCCTAATAGCTATTAAATCTTATTCAATTTCAATAGAAGTAGGCTTACTATCACCAGTAGTATTGCGATAAGTGCCAATGGGTTTACGAAACTCACTATAAAGGCGATCGCGCCAAGTGAAGAAAGGTTCATAAGCTATATTATCAGCTAATCCGGGTATGCCTTTTCCTTGTAAATTAAGAGGTAAATCAAAATAATCACCGGCGGGAAATTTAATAATAGTAGTTAAAGCAGCCACGGTTAAATCGGCTAGAGTAGGTTGATCACTTACTAAATAGGGTTTATTTTGCAAAATTAAAGTTAAGGCTTCTAAATCCTGTTTTAAGCCTTTCTCGGCTTCTTTTAATACATTTGTACCTAACCCAACTCCCACACTAAAAATATCCATCACTTCAGAGGGGAAAGCACTAACAAAATTTTTTAAAAGATCGGGTGTATTAGAGGGTAAAAAAGATGTACGGAAATTTTGATAATGATTTAAGGCGTGAAAAAATGCTTTACGCCCTTTAATCCCTAAAGATTCATCAGCCCATTCTTCTATGAGTAAACATTGCCCTCTAGCAACGGGATCAGTTGGTAAAAGAGGCTTTTCAGGGTATTTGCGATCTAAATATAAAGCAATTTCTGTAGAGTCATAAATTACTGTATCATTATCTTTTAAAACTGGTAATTGTCTTTGTCCTGACATTTTCACAACTTCTAATTGTCCGATGCCGGGAGTAACTTCTGTTTTTTTATATTCTAACCCTTTGTAATCAAGTATCAGACGTACTTTTTCTGAAAATTGAGAAATTTCAAATTGATATAATTCCAACATAATTTAATTCTAACTTTACATAAATTAACATTTATACTTTAACTTGTTTTTTTGGTTATTGTTAAGAAGATTTTTGAAAAAGTTGAATGGCGATCGCCATTTATCCTTTTTGTAATCTAAAACTAAATACCTAAAAACCTTTTATAATTCGGGTTCAATACCTAAAGCACGTAACTGCTCAGCTAATTTGGCTGCTTTAATTTCAGCTTGATTAGCTTTGATTTCGGTTTGATGATTCTGTTCATCTCCAGTTAAAAGAAGATTGCCATCATGATCACACCATCGTAACCACTCATCCAATACTCCTTCAAATTCACCATTCCAAAGAGTTAAACCTAAATTAACTTGATCTAACCATGTCTGATCAGTTTCAAAATAATGACTTCCTCTAATCTCAAAAATACGCAAACTTTTATCACTTAAAAAAAGACCAGGATCATATACCACATAATAACTAACTCGCATTTGTTCATAGATTTTAAGTTTTTTGCCTAACTCTTCCCCCACTTTATTGGAGACAATTTCGATCGCCACTTCAGGCACTTTACCGAACTCCCAAACCAAATAACAACGATGGGCTTTTTCCCATAAATTTTGAGGGGTTTGTACATCTAAACTCAGAAAAACATCAGGAATAATAGGAGGTTTTCCTAAACTATAATAAATACCCACATTAGCATCAGCTAAAAAAATATCAATCGGTTTAGCACTATATAAAATGCTAGTTAAAAAGCGTTGCTGTTTTGCAGAATAAAAATTATCCACTGGAGTATCATCTTCCGTAATTAAATGATCAATATTAGGGGGTTCAATTTGATAAAAATCTTCACACTCCGTAATTAAAGGGTCAATATTTGGTTCTAATTTTTGCGAAAAAGGTTTGTTTAATTGATGAACCATAGTTTTACACCGTTTTAACTAAATTAAATTTTTGTAATAGATTAATTTTATTATTATTATCATGTGACTAAAACTAAAAATTACCTTAGCTGATGAAACAAGATTTAAGTCAGTTTTAGAAGTATTTTAACGGATTTTAATCGATTTAAGTGATTAGCTCGAAATTTAGTTGAAAGAAATTAAACTCCCCAGAGTTGGGGTTGGGGGACAAAAATTTTAAGTATGATTTTTTTTAATTAAAGTGGAACAAATTTTGAAAAATTAGTATCAATAGAGAACATGATTACTTAAATTAAGAGAAAAATGAACAAAACCTTAAAATTCAGCCTTGCTAGTTTAATTCTTTCCTCAACATTAATAACTGTTACTTTACCCTTCTTAAAAAACCAAAATTCAGTTTTTGCCAAAACCGAAATAGAAATAATACGGAATAACGTATATAAAAAAGCTAACTGTGCAACGGTTACCGTTCAAGCAGGAGGAGGACATGGTAGCGGTTTTTCTGTTAATTCTGATGGTTTAATTATTACTAATGCCCATGTTTTAGCTGATGGACCTGCGGTAGTTACCGTAGTTTTACCTGATGGGAAAAAAGTTGGAGGCAATGTAATGGGCTTTGCTAAAAATGGCTTAGATTTAGCCGCCGTCAAAATTCCTAAACAACCAAATCTGTGTCAATTGACTTTAGCTGATTCTAATTCTATTCAAGTTGGTGACAGTGTTCTTGCTATGGGTACTCCCTTAGATGTTGATAATTCAAGAACTTTTACCGAAGGTATCATCAGCAAAACAAATGCTCGAGAGGGAATGATTCAACATACTGCATTTATCAAACATGGTAACTCAGGAGGTCCATTATTAAACTCAAATGGGGAACTAATTGGTGTTAATACTGAAATAGAATTAGATATACGTCCGACAGATTCAGGTCAGAGAGTAATAACTAATGCTGTAGGCATTGGTTTTGCTATTCCTATAACTCAAATTAAAACTTTTTTAACTGCTGTCAATAAAGGTGATATTTCAGACGTTTCTACTCTTCCTGAGAATAAAACAGTACAAGTTTTAACTTTAAATGGTGAAGTGAATCAGGATAATTTAACCAAATATCAGCGAGAAAAATACTATCTTTTTGAAGGAAAAGCAGGACAAAAAATTACAGTAGAAATGAATAGTGATGATTTTGAGCCTAAATTAGTTTTATATAAAGTAATTCTTTTAGAAAATAATCAATATCAATATCAGCCGCTAAAAGAAAGTACAGACAAAGGAATGGGTGATGTTACTAAAATTTTAGAATTTACTTTAACTGAAGATGGAGACTATGTAATTGAAGTAACTACTAAAGCAGGAGTAGGTGCTTATTCTTTGAGAGGTTTTTCTAATTAGTAAGGTAACTATTGTTATTGTACGAAAGTTACCAAAATTTCCTTGCACCGAAGTGCAACAACATTGATAGCGTCGGAAATACCTAAAATAAAACGTTCAGAGTATAATGATGCTATTCAAGAGTTTTTTAATACTAAGTTTGTAGAGAAAGATTATGACAGAATTATTAATTGATATACCTATTGAAAATATTGCTAAATTAATAACCTCAATGAACAAACAAGAAATTGAAACTCTATATCTTCTTTTAACAGAAGAAGGAGTAGAACTTTTGCAGAGGAAAAATGATGTTTTACTAAACAAAGTAAAATTGTTAGACAGAGATGAAGCCTTCGATGTATAAAGATGAATATCATCCACAAATTAAACAAGATCTAAAAAAACTTGATCCACAAATTCGTGAACAGATAAAGACGAAATATATTCCAAATATTTTATTATCTCCTGATATAGGGCATAATCTCGAAGGTGATTTTTATACTCTTTTAAAAAAGAGAATTTCTTAATTTAGAGGATAGCCAATTAAAAAAAAGCGATCGTCTGGCGATCGCTTTTTTATGTCTGTGTTATTAATTTCTTATCTAAAAAATTTTAATTTAAAAATGGGAACTCAAAAAATATTTATTTCGTCTTAAAAAAAAAGAGCTAAACTTTAGTTTCAATAAAATTCACAAAAAAAGAAGAAAATTATGAAAATTAAATCTTTATTATCCTTCGGTTTAATCTCAGTATTAGGCATTTCTAATACTGTAGTCAATCAAAAACCTAGTTTCAGTCAAGAAATGTCAAAATTCTTATGTGCTAAGGCTTATGAAGCTGATCATCGGGGGAAATTACCTGCTACTGTATTATGGGTTGCGGAACAAAAGAAAAATGTCGTCATGATCTACTGGAAATCAGAAAAGTTTAAGGATTGGTCTCCTGAAGAACGTTGTGAAACAGTATCACCTAAAATTGATCAAGCATTTCGTGAAGGTCGTTTAAATTATATAACCTATGGAAAAGTAAATAATCTTGATGTGATTTGTGCAGTGGCCAAACAAGGACAAATTTGTAATAGTAACAATCAATTATTTACTATTTCTACTAACCAAGACTCTCAAAAGGTAGAAGAACTCATGGAAGCCTTATTTCAAGGAATAGGGGGACCAGTTTATCAAAGTGGCGATCAAAGATACATAGAAGTTGATTTATCAAAAATTGCTGAACAAAAAGGAGTAGAAATTGAAAAATAAATAAAGCCAAAAATTAAGTAGGTTGGTTTGACGTACGAAACCTGTACTAAATCTTAATTGGTATTTATTGATAAGCAGTTTTGAAACAAGGGGTTTATTAAACCCTTTGTTAACTTCTAAGTACAAATTCAACCAAATCTTGATTCCTGTTGGGTTACGCTAAGACTAATCCAACCTACAGATAACTTAAAATTTAGTAATTTTAGAAAAAATAATGAAAACTAAACCAATTGTCAAAGTAACTATAGATAAAAAACTTGAAATTCCTCAAGAAATATTGCAACAACTTAAACCGTTAACTGAATATGAAATATCGATAACAGAAACATCAATTATTTTTGAGAAAAAATCAAACTCAACTATTGATTTAGACAATTTCTTACAAGAATTAGACCAATTAAAGCCTGATCCTGAACAACCTACTTTACAAGAAATTAGTGAAATTGTCAAAGAAGTAAGGCAAGAATTATGGCAGAAATAAAAAAAGTTGTTCTTGATGTTAACGTGTGGATTTCGGCTTTATTATGGGGCGGTTTACCGTCTAAATTTTTACATCTTTCGAGACAAAAAAAGATAATTATTTTTGTTTCTGAACCCTTATTATCTGAATTAGAAATAACTTTAAAAAGAGATAAATTTCAAAGTCAATTAAATAAAAGAAATTATACAGTTGATGATTTAATGACGATAACTAAAGGATTTTCAGAGCAATGTTCTACTATTTTCATTAATGTACCTAAATTAAGAGATATAAAAGATAATAAAATTATCGCTACTGCTTTAACAGCTAAATCTAAAAATTTAATTACTGGCGATCGAGATTTATTAATATTAAATGAATATAAAGGAATATTAATTCAAAATCCTACAGATTTTCTTAGTACCTATTTCCCAGATTATTTTAATCAGAAGTCTTAAAGCTAAATCAGGTATTGAAAATTAACCCGTTTTAACGGGTTTAAGCTATTAGCAAGAAATTTATTTTTTGTCTCTTAATTTATTAAACTTTAACCAATCGAAAAAAACATGAAAAAATCTCTTATTTTAACTGCTTTATTGTTAACTTTTCCTACCGCTACTTTTTCCTTAAATTTAGCTTTAACCCCCCCAACCCCCCTTAAAAAGGGGGGAGTAAGACTAG